>JAUIEL010000522.1 GCA_030428825.1 bacterium | reverse complement strand
TCGGGATCGGGAGAGGGAGGGGGTAGAGAGCGCCTTTGAGCCAGCGACGCCCGACCCGACCCCGGCGAACCCGCCGACGCACAGCGGAGCGTCGCGAGTAGAGCGGAGCGGGCGGACCGCCCTCCAGCGCAGCCGCCGACGTCGAACCCGGCCCCGCCGTTCCCCACGCGCGTGCCGCCCGTGGAGCGGGCCGAACGCCCCCTCCCTCTCCCGATCCCGGCGGACCGTGGCCGCCGCACGCCCCGCGGCCGAATCCCCGTTCACCGCCCCGCGCGCAGCGGACCGCCCCGCGCAGCGGCCCATCGCACCACGCGCAGTGCCCCCTGCCCCGCGCAGCGGTGTCACCAGCCCGCGCAGCGACCCAAGCCCAGCGCAGCGCCGCGACCGCCCCGCGCAGCGGCTCAACCACCCAACGCTGCCTTTGCTTCCTCGACATCCGGGTGCGCCGCACCGAACTCCGCCGTCAGCAGCTCCACCGCCGGGCGGAGAAGGAGCTCCGCCTCCGCGCGCATTCCTTCCGCGGCGAGCGCGCGCCCCACCCGCACTCGCGCCCCCGCGTGGACCCAGTTGTCGAGGCCGGCCGAGCCGCCGAGGGCTCGCCAGGCTTCGCGGGCGAGGCGGGCGGCGGCCGGGGCGTGGCCGGCGCGGCGTTCGATCTCGGAGAGGAGCGCGAGGGCGTCGGCGACCTCGATGGGATGGCGCGCCCCCCACGCTTCGAGCCGGGGGCGCGCGAAGGTGAGCATGCGGCGGCGCGGCTCGTCCATCGTCCCGGGCTCGAGCGCGTTCGCCCAGCCGAGGAGGAGCCTCCCGACGAGCGCGGCGTGCTCGGAGTCGACTTCGTACGGCGCGGCGGCGCGTTCGACGGCGTCGAGGATCGGCCCGAGCTCGACGCCTTCGACCGTCCCCTGGGCGGCGGCGTACGACAGGCCGCCGCAGCGCGCGTACAGGGCATCGAACGCCTCGAGCAGGGCGGCGTCGTCCGGCCCGAACGCGGCGCGGACGATCGGGTAGCGGCCGATGTAGTAGACCGACGCGCAGAGGGCGCGGAACCGATCACGGTGCGGCCGCGCGTCGTCCTCGCGGCCCCACGCGTCGTACAGCTCGACGAGGCGGCGCAGCGCGTCGAACGCGTAGACCGACGACGGGTCGACCTCGTTCCGGAGCACCTCGTGGCTCTCCTTCAGCAGCGGCTCGGCCTCGGCGTACTTCCCCTGGCGCAGGAGGTTCTCGCCGAGGATCGAGGCGCTGTTCGCCACCTCGAAACTGTCCGACCCGAACGTCCGGCGCGTCTGCTCGACCGAGCGCCTGAGCTTCGCCTCCGCCTCGTCCGCGCGGCCCGCCCGGTTCAGGACGCCGACGAGCTGGGTCAGCGTGGCGGCGGTGATGCCGTGGTCGTCGGGGAGGACGCGCTCCTGCACCTCGAGCGCCTGCTCCCAGTACTTCGCGCTGACCGCCTCGGACGGGGAGTACCAGAGCGTGTAGCCGGCGGCGACCCAGGTGTCGGCGAGGATGCGCCAGAGCGGGTCGCCGGCGGGGATCGCGCGCTCGGCCGTCTCGACCGAGCGGTGGAACGCGCGGTCCGCGGCCGCGATCGCGGTGGCGTCGGTCGAATACGCGCCGCGGTTCACCGCCTCGATGAACTCGTCGAGCACGGCGGCGAGCTCGGGGAAGCGCGCCCGGACGTGGTCGTGGGCGACGCGGCGCGCGGTCTGCGCGACGCTCATCGCGTCGTTCCGCTCGAGCTTGAACAGGACGTGGGTCAGACGCCAGAGGACGTCGTAGCGCGCCACGGGGTCGACCTCGGCCCGCTCGTCGAGCTGTTCGTGCAGGGCGGCGGCGCGGCGGAGGTGGCGCTCGGCGAGGCCGTTCTCGCCGAGCGACGCGTACGCCATGCCGATCGTGGCGCGGACGCGCGCCTCCGCCTCGGGGAGGCCGGCGAGCGCCTCGCCGCTCCGTTCGGCCGCGTGGTCGAGCACGTCGCGGACCGAGACGTCCGGCTTCCGCGCGAACGCCGGGTCGGAGAGGGCGAGCGACCGGACCAGGAAGTCGGTCAGCGTGTTCGCCTTCTCGTGCGCGGCGAGGGTCTCGTCGCGCTGCAGCGCGGCCTCGTCCCGCTGCCTCGACGCCTCGACCGCGAACGCCAGCGCGACGACCGATCCGAGGAGGAGCGCGGCGATCGCCGTCCCGCCGCCGAGGACGGCGCCGCGGTTCCGGGCCACGAACTTCCGCGCCCGGTAGAGCGCCGACGGCGGGCCGGCGAGGACCGGCTCCTGCCGGAGGTGGCGCATCACGTCCTCGGCCAGCTCGCTGGCGGTCGCGTACCGGCGGACGCGCTCCTTCTCGAGCGCCTTCATCACGATCCAATCGAGGTCCCCCTTCACCCGCCGCGCCACCTCGCGCCGCGACGCCTCGCCCGGCCCCGGGCCCATCCGCGCGCGCCCTCCGGTCGAGATGCGGAGCGACGGGCGCTCGGGCGGGACCTCGCGCAGGACGCGCTGGATCTCGGCGAGGCCGCTCTTCAGGAGGGCGGCCGTGTCGAACGGAGTCGACCCGGTCAGGAGCTCGTACAGGAGGACGCCGAGCGAGTAGATGTCGGAGCGCGTGTCGACGTCGAGCGCGGAGAGCTCCGCCTGCTCGGGGCTCATGTACGCCGGCGTGCCGACGAACTGCTGGAACCGCGTGAAGAGCGTCTTGTCGGTCAGCCGGCCGTGCATCGCCTTCGCGATCCCGAAGTCGATCACCTTCGGGACCGGCGTGCCGTCGTGCAGGGTGACGAGGACGTTCGACGGCTTCAGGTCGCGGTGGATCACCCCCTTCTGGTGGGCGTGCTGGATCGCCCGGCAGACGGTCACGAACAGGCGGAGCCGCTCGTCCGGCGGGAGGGCGTTCCCGTCGCAGTACTCGGTGATCGCGACGCCGCGCACCAGCTCCATCACGAAGTACGGCCGCCCGGTCGCGGTCGCGCCGCCGTCGAGGACGCGCGCGATGTTCGGGTGGTCCATCATCGCCAGCGCCTGCCGCTCGGCCTCGAAACGCGCCACGACCTCCTTCGTGTCCATGCCGAGCTTGATGACCTTCAGCGCGACCTTCCGGCGGACCGGCTCGAGCTGCTCGGCCATGTAGACGGCGCCGAACCCGCCCTCGCCGATCTGCTGGAGGAGCTTGTACCGGTCGATCACCGTCCCCGGCCCCTCGGCCGGCGCGTCGACCCGCTCGGTCGCGGCGAGCGGCGGCGCGGCGAGGGAGTCCCCCTCGTCGAGCGCGGCGAGCATCGCGTCGACCCGTCCGCGCAGCGTGTCGTCGTCGCACGCGGCGTCGAGGAACGCGGCGCGGTCGGCCGGCGCGAGGTCGGCGGCGCGCTGGAACAGGTCCTCGAGGCGGGCGAGCGGGTCTCGGTCGGGGGAGTCCATCATCGTCCCGTGCGACGGCGGCGGCGATCGACCTGCGCCGAAACCGGTCCGGCGGGCGGGCGCGCGCGAATCGGCCGGATTGTAAGGTGACGCGGCGGCGGGAGGTCGCGATGGATCGGACGACGGCGGCGCGGAAGGAGCAGTTCGCGCTGGTGATGAGCGGCGGCGGCGCGCGGGCGGCGTTCCAGGTCGGCGTGCTGCGGGCGCTGGCCCGATACCGACCGGACCTGCCGGTCGGGATCCTGACCGGGACGTCGGCCGGGGCGATCAACGCGGTCCACCTCGCGCAGGGACGCGGGACGTTCGCCGAGGCGGTCGAGTCGCTGGCGGAGGCGTGGCGCTCGCTCACCGTCGACCAGGTCCTGACGACCGCGCCGTCGTACCTCGTCGGGAACGTCGTCCGCTGGGCCGCGCGGCTCCTGTCGGGCGGCGGCGAGTTCGCGCCGCGGACGCGGGGGCTGGTCGACACGAGCCCGCTCCGCGCGTTCCTGCACCGGACGTTCGACTCGGCCGACGGGCGGCTCCTGGGGATCCGGCGAAACCTCGACGAGGGGAGGCTCCGCGCGGTCGCGATCAGCTCGACGAACTACGCGACGGCGCAGTCGATCTCGTGGTGCGAGGGGACCGACGTCACGCCGTGGACGCGCCCCCACCGGAAGAGCCGGACCTGCGCGCTGACCGTCGAACACGTCATGGCGTCGACCGCGCTCCCGCTCTTCTTCCCGGCGATCCGGCTCGGGTCGGAGTGGCACGGCGACGGCGACATCCGCCTGACCGCGCCGCTCTCCCCGGCGCTGCACCTCGGCGCCGACCGGATGCTCGCGATCTCGACCCGGCACCGGAAGTCCCGGTCGGAGTCGGACGTCCCCGACGGCGTCGGCTATCCGCCCCCGGCGCAGGTCGTCGGCGTGCTCCTGAACTCGATCTTCCTCGACAACTTCGACTTCGACGCGCTGCAGATGGAGCGGATCAACGCCCTCCTCGAGGCGATCCCGCGCGAGCGCTGGGGCGGCCTCCGCCCGGTCTCGCTGAGGGTCGTCCGCCCGTCGGTCGACCTCGGCCGGCTCGCCCGCGAGTACGAGCGGCACCTCCCGCGCGCCTTCCGCTTCCTGACCCGCGGTCTCGGCACCCGCGAGACCCGCAGCGCCGACACCCTCAGCTTCCTCCTGTTCGAGCGGCCGTACGTCGAGCGGCTGCTCCGCCTCGGCGAGGACGACGCGGAGGTGCAGATGGACGCGCTGCTGGAGTTCGTCGACGCCGCGACGTGAGGAGCGACCGGCGCGGCGTCAGCGGCCGCCGGTGCTGAACGACCAACGCTTCGCGTACCGCGCGCCCCGCTCGCCGGCGGGCGCGAACGTCACGTGGTAGGTCGTGTTCCGGTCGAGCGTCCGCTTCGGGATCAGCGCGTACGCGGCCGCGGGCGCGAGGCTCGGGTTGGTGGGACGGCGCGGGGTCGAGACGTGGGCGTCGACGATCGCGCCCCGCGGACCGCCGCGCCGCAGCACGAAATCCGGCTCGCCCACGTCGAGCTCCGCTGCGGGCGGGAGCTGGACGGTGACCGGGTACCCCCACGCGGACTGGTCCTCGCCGGGGACCGGGTTCGGGAGCTCGGGCCGGAACGCGAGAGGGACGTTCCGCTCCCCCGCGAACGGGTGGACGATC
>JAUIEL010000521.1 GCA_030428825.1 bacterium | reverse complement strand
CGTTCCCCCGGGGACGAAGCTCTGGATGCAGGCGTGGGTCCCGGACGCCGTGGCGATCCAGGGGACCGCCGCGTCGTTCGGGCTCGAGGCGACGGCGCCGTGACGGGGGGCGTCGGCGGGCGCGGCCCCGCCCCCCGCGGCGCGGGACGGACCGGGCCGACCGGCTCGTGGAACCTCGGCGCCGTCGGGCCGCCGGGCGCTCCCCCGGGCATCGGCGTCTGGATGCTGGCGTGGATCCCGGATCCGGTCGCGGCGCAGGGGTACGCGGCGAGCAACGGCGTGAAGCTGACGACTCCGTAGCGAGGTCGCGTCGCGGCGCACGCGCTGCGACGAATCGAGAGGCAGGTCGAAGAGCACGGACGGGAGTTCCTCGGAGCCTGGGATGTCCAGTTCGGAAGCCGAGATCGTTCCTCGCGCCACGGCCGTGACCTTCAACGACGAAGAGTCGTCGGTGTCGTCGAGGGACGGGCGGTGCGTGTCCGTTCCGCTCACCTGGTTCCCTCGTCTCCTCCGCGCGGCGGAGGCCGAGCGAAGAGAGTGGCGGATCGTCGGAGAGGGCGCGGGAATCCACTGGCCGGCTCTCGACGAGGACCTGAGCGTCGCGGGACTCCTCCGGAGGACCTAACCGAGCCCCGCCAGCTCCTCGTCCGCGTCGCCGAACGACTCCGCCTCGACGCCGAGACGTCGGAGGAGGCCGAGGTGGAGGGCGCAGAGCTTCGAGTTCTCGGGGTGGACGACGTGGCGGCCGGGGCGGAGGCGGCCGGCGGCGCGGCCGGCGACGACGACGGGCAGGTTCTTCGGGTCGTGGCGGTTCCCGTCGCGGAGGGCCGAGCCGAACAGGGCCATCGAGTGGTCGAGGAGCGAGCACTCCCCCTCGTCGACCGCCTTCATCCGCGCGATCACGTGCGCGAACTGCTCGACCTGCCAGCGCGCGATCCGCGTGTACTGCTCGAGCGCTTCGGGGGCGTTCTGGTGGTGCGAGATCTCGTGGTGCCCGCCGCTCACGCCGTCGACGAACGCGTAGCTCCGGTTCGTCACCGCGTTCCCGAACATGAACGTCGCGATCCGCGTGCGGTCGGCCCGGAAGGCGAGGACGATCAGGTCGAGCATCGCGCGGACGCGGTCGGGGAAGGCGTCGCCGGTCGTCGCGAGCCGCTCGTCGAACGCGTCGACGTCCCGCCGCACGTCCGCGGCCGGGGGGCGGGCGCGGTGCGCGTCGAGGTGCTCGATCCGGCGCTCGACGCCGCGGACCGAGTCGAGGTACTCGTCGAGCTTCCGCCGGTCGTCCGCGCCGAGCCGGCCCGCGAGCGAGCGCGCCTCCTCGCGGACGAGGTCGAGGACAGAACGCTCGCGCGCCCCGAGGCCGCCGTCGGTCCGGAAGAGGCGATCGAACGCGCGGCGCGGGTCGATCTCGCGCGGGGCCGGCGTCGTCCTCGTCCGCCACGAGACGTACGAGCCGTACAGGCGCGTGTAGTTCACGTTCCGGTCGATGCCGCCGGTCACCGGCTCGGTCGAGAGTTCGAGCGACGGGAGCGGCGTTCGGTCGCCGATCGCGCGCGCCGCGACCTGGTCCATCGAGACCCCGCCCGCGTCGAGGTGCCGCCCCGTCGTCTGCGCGATCGTCGTCCCGGTCAGGAAGCCGGCGACCTTCACGTAGTGGCCGTCGCCGCCGCGCGACCCGCGGTTCCAGAGGTTCGTCAGGATCGTGACGTCGTCGCGGTGGGGGGCGAGCGGCTCGAGCGCGCGAGACGGCGTCCAGTCGCGCCCCTCGCCGGCCGGAGTCCAGGTCGTCGGGTTGACGCCGTTCGGAACGAACAGGACGAGCAGCCGGACCGGGACGTCGACGTTCGGGCGGGCGGCCCGCGCGACGCCGCGGACGGCCGGGGCGGCCATCGCCTCGAGCCACGGCAGCCCGACCAGGGCGCCGAGGCCCCGGAGCGCGGCGCGGCGGGGGATCGGTCGGTTCACCGGGGCTCTCCTCCGGGCGGCGCGTCGTCCGCCGCCTCCGCCCGACGATACCGGAACGGCACGCTCTCGACGACGCCGAGGAGCGCGACGGAGGACCGGCCGTCGTCGTCGAGGAGCGCGTCGACGATCGCGCGGACCGACCGCTCGTCCCCCGCCTCGAGCCCGCGGCCGAGGGCGTACCCGAGCAGCCGCTCGACGAACGTCCGCGCGAACGCCTCCCGCCGGGCGAGGAGCGCCTCCTTCAACCCGACCGGGCCCTCGAACGGCGGGCCGCCGGGGAGCGCGCCGGTCGCGTCGATCGGCTGACCCGCCGCCGCGTCGCGCCACCGCCCGATCGGGTCGAACGGCTCGAGCGCGAACCCGATCGGGTCGATGCGGCGGTGGCACGACGCGCACTCCTCCCGCTTCCGGTGCGCCTCGAGCCGCGCCTTCGGCGAGAGACCGTCGTCGCGCACGTCGTCCGCCGGGAGCGTCCCCGCGTCGGGCGGCGGCGGGGGCGGCGGCGTCCCGAGGAGCGTCTCCAGCACCCACGCCCCGCGGACGACCGGACTGGTTCGGAGCGGGAACGACGTCGCCGTCAGCACCGCGCCCATCCCGAGCACGCCGCCGCGCCGCCGGTCGTCGACCGCGACCCATCGGAGCGCGTCCCCCTCCACGCCGTCGATCCCGTAGTGCGCGGCGAGCGTCGCGTTCAGGAACGTCCCGTCCGCGTCGAGCAGCTCGAACACCGGGCGGTCCTCGCGGACGATCCGGTCGAACGACAGCGTCGCCTCGGCCGCCATCGCGTCGCGGAGCGCCGGTGTGAACGTCGGGAACCGTCTCCGGTCGGGCGCGGACGTCGTCACCAGCCGGTCGAACCCGAGCCACTGCGCGGCGAACCGCTCGGCGAGCGCGACCGACCGCGGGTCGGCGACCATCCGCGCCACCGCGGCCGCGCGCCCCTCGGCCGTCCGGAGCCCGCCCGCGTCCGCGCGCGCGAGGAGCGTCTCGTCCGGCGCCGTCGACCAGAGGAGGTACGACAGCCGCGCGGCGAGCGCGTGGTCGTCGACCGGGACCGCGCCGGGGGCGTCGCCGTCCGCCGGCGCGCGGGTCCCCTCGATCCGGAACAGGAACGTCGGCGCGACGAGCATCGCGCGGACCGCGTCGGCGAACGGTCGCCCGCGGTACGGCGCGAGGTCGGCCTCGTCGATCGGCCGCCGGAACGCCCGCCGCGCGAACGCCGCGACCGGATCGTCCCGCGACTCCCACGGCGAGAGGTCGGCCGCCGCGACCGCCGCGTCGACCGCGCCGAGGAGCCGCTCGACGAACAGCGGCGAGACGAACAGCGTGTCGGCCGCGTTGTCGAACCCCTCGCCGCCGCCCCCCTCCGACGGGAGGTGCGCCGCCACGTCGACGTCGACCGCGAGGAGGTCCCGGATCGTCCGGCCGAGCTCGTCGCGCGACAGGCGCCGGAGCGGCGTCGGACCGGGGTCGATCGGCCCGTCCCCCGGGTCGAGGAGCGCCGCGAGTCCGCGGACGATCAGCGCCCGCTCGGCGAACCCGAGCGCCGGCCCGCGCGCGGGCGGCATCTCCTCGTCCCGGACGCGCCGGATCGCCTCGCGGAAGAGCCGCGGCTCGCGTCGCGCCTCGTCCCCCGTCGCGAAGCGGGCGAGGTCGAGCCCCCCCTTCCGCCGCCCGTCGTCCCCGTGGCACGGGAAGCAGGCGCGCGCGAGGACCGGCCGGAGGTCGTCGCCGAACGAGACCGGGACGTCCGGCGGGGCGGCGAGGGCGAGGGAGGCGAGGAGGGCGGCGAGCACGGGGCGATCGTACCCGGCGACCGCGCCGTGCGGCCGCTCCCGTCAGTCCCCGTGCGCGAACTCGAGGGCGTCGGAGAAGACGATCCCCGCCGGGTTGGCGCCGGGGGCGGACGCGACCCACTGGAGGTGGATCGGGAGGCCGACGACCGACGGGTCGTCCGACAGCGGCGTCGGGAAGGCGAGGGTCCCGGTCGCCGGCGCCGGCGGGGCGGCGAGGAGGAAGAGCGGCGCCACGAGGAGGGAGCACCCCGGCGCGTTCGGGATCGGGGCCGGCAGCGGGACGCCGGACCACGAGGTGTTCGAGAGGCCGACCAGGAGGAGGAGCGGCGCGCCCGCCGGCGCCCCCGCGACGCCGATCGAGAAGCGGCCGACCGAGCCGAGCCACGGCTCGCCGTCGTGCGTCATGGTCAGGCCGCCGCACCCCTGGCCGTGCGTCGCCGCGGTCGGCGGGACGTAGCCGGCGTCGTACGGGAGGGCGCCGATGTCGATCGGCGAGCCGTCCGGGTCCTGCTCGCCCGGCTTCCCGGCGTCGATGCAGGGGGACGTCGACGTCAGGTGGAGGTCGGACGCCAGGTGGTCCTGCAGCTTCGGGTCCTGGTGGAGGTTCGGCGTCGGGTTCCACGACGTGCCGGCCCCCAGGAGCTCGAAGAACGGCCCCTTCGTGTTGGCGTGGAGGGTGTTGTACCGGACCTTCTTGTTCGCCGCGGCGTTCCCCTGGATCCCGTACCCGCCGTTGTACGCGAGGACGTTGTTCTCGATCGTCACCGGCGACGTGGAGTTCGAGCCGCTCGAGATCGCCGTCGAGCCGCAGTGGACGATCGTGTTGTTGCGGATCTCCGCCGGGACCTTGTCGGGGACCGAGAGGGCGTACGACGTCAGGCCGACGAACTGGTTCCCGCGGACCTCGAGCAGCCCGCCGACGCCGCCGGACGGGAGGAAGCCGATCCCGCAGTCCTCGAAGCGGTTGTCCCGGATCGTGAGGTTCATCGCGCCGCTGCCGCCGAGCACCACGATCCCGCCGGCGACGAGGAGGTTGGCGCTCGGCTTGGCGTTCCGGATCGTGAAGCCCCGGACGACGATCTCCTCCACGGCGTCTCCGGAGAGCTTCAGGACGCTCCCCTTCTCCTGGGCGTCGATCACGCACGTCTTCCACCCGGACCCGATCAGCCGGACCCCCGCCTCGAGCTGAACCGGGCCGGCGTGGACGCCGGGCGCGACGAGGACCTCGTCGCCGGAGACGGCGGCGTCGACGGCGGCCTGGATCGTCGGATGGTCTCCCGGGACGTGGAGGTCGGTCGCGGACGCCGTGCCGGCG
>JAUIEL010000520.1 GCA_030428825.1 bacterium | reverse complement strand
CGCGGCCTCGAGCAGACCGACCCGGCGGCGAAGGAGCTGCTGGACGACCTGATCCGGCGCGTGCGGAAGTTCCGGCCGGACTTCCGTCCGGGAACCTCGATGGAGGCGGTCCGGACGATGGCGTCGTGGCTGGGGCAGGACATCGTCGTCGCGATGGTGCGCGACGACTACTTCGGCCCTCCGGCCCGCCCGACCCCGATCATCGCGATCTTCCTGACCGTCGACGACCGCGGTCCGACGTTCGACGTCCTCGACCGCGCGCAGGGGAACCCGGCGAAGGCGACGGGGTACAACGGCTTCGTCTATCCGCTGATGAAGGCGCACTCGCGGCTGCAGCAGGAGGGGCGGGGCATCGCCCGGTGGTACCGCGTCTGGCACGAGGTGAAGGGGTCGCCGAACGAGCGGTTCATCCAGGATGTCATCCTGAAGGGGACGGACATCCAGAACATCTCGTTCGGGATCATCGACCCGGCGTCGCAGACCAAGGGGCCGTGGCGGCTCGCGATCACGATGTCGCCGCGCGCCATCGACATGGTCGTGCCGGAGGAGGGGGGCGGCACGCGGACCGAGGAGCGCGGCACGGCGCACGAGCTGATCACCGACTTCATCAAGCTGTCGTCGAAGGGGAACGGCGAGTCGGCGTGGGCGCAGGACTACCACAACGGCGGGAACCGTCGGATCGACTCGCTCCTGAAGTCCGAGAAGTACCGCGAGGGGAGCGACTTCCTCGAGGGGTTCGCGAGCGTCGCGCTCTACCTCGACGCGGCGGGGATGAAGGAGGTGCTGCTCGACCACGCGCGCCTCGTCGCCGACTCCGGGACGCAGGTCGACTGGCGGCGGGTGAAGGCGGAGATCGAGGAGGAGCTCCTCGCCGGCGAGTTCTCGGCCTGGAAGGGGCGGGAGATGCCGCAGGGCGTGCGCGAGCGGTTCGAGCAGGCCGTGCTCGAGCGGACCGAGCAGATCGAGCGGGAGCGGAAGATGACCGCCGTCCCCGTCGCGCAGAAGGAGTTCGAGGAGGGGCTGACCTGGCTCGACCTCTTCAAGGACGCCTTCCTGGCCGCCAGGATCGACGAGCGGAGCTTCAACATCGAGCTCCGGGCGAAGGTCCGCACGAACCTCGACGAGTAGTTCCCGCGTGGGGGCTTGTCGGCGGGGGGGATCCCGCTAGACTCGCGCGCTTCCGCGGACCGACGTGCCGGGATGGCGGAATTGGCAGACGCGCTTGGTTGAGGGCCAAGTTCCCTTCATTGGGAGTGCAGGTTCAAGTCCTGTTCCCGGCACCACTTCGCACTTTCTTCCCGCCACGCCTCGCGTGCCTCCACCCCAGGGAAGAGGGGGCGCGGAACCCTCGTCGCAGCTTTCGCTCCCACCCCGGGCCCCCGGTCCGTCGCCCGGGTGGCGGGAATGACTCGGTGCGGTCAATGGAATGAATAATAGAACATTCCGAAAATGAATCTATTATTCGGGCATGGCCGACATCGATCGTCTGCGACTCCTGCTGCGCCGGCTCGACGGAGAGCCGGCGGATGCGCTCGAGAGCGAGGAACTCGAGTTCAAGGCGTGGGAACCCGACCCGAGTTCGGTCAAGGGTCGGCTCCGCGCCCTGAGAGAAACGGTCGTCTGCCTCGCGAATCGCAAGGGAGGTTCGATCGTCCTCGGGGTCGCCGATCGGAAGCGCTCCCGGCATGAGGCGATTCACGGCGTAGGAGACCTCGACGCCGAGCGGCTTCGCCACGAGATCTACCGCGGCACGGAACCCTCCATCCTCGTCGACATCGTCGAGCTCCGAGAGCCGGAGGGCCGACTTGTCGTGGTTCGGGTTCCGCGGGGCTTGCCGCCTCACACGACCACGGAAGGAGTCGGGAAGGTCCGGGTCGGCAAGGAGTGTCGCCCGCTGACGGGGAGCGACCTCACGCGGCTGCTCGTCGAGCGAAGAGGGACCGATCTCACGGCGGAGGTGGTGGACGGAGCGACGGCGAACGAGCTCGACGCGTCCGAGATCGACCGGCTGAGGCGTCACCTCGAAGAGGGCGAGAAGGCGGACCTCGCGAAGCAGACCGACTCCGAGATCCTCGACGCGCTCGGTTTGGTTCGGGACGGCGACGTGACGATGGCGGGGCTGCTCCTCCTGGGGCGAGAGCGAGATCTCGGTCGTTTGGTTCCGTCGCACGACGTCGTGTTTCTGGTTCACCGCACGGCGACCGCCTACGACGATCGAAGAGATCTCCGAGGGCCGCCCCTGAAGGTCCTCGCCGAGCTTCGGGAACTGCTCGCGCGCCACCTCACGGTGCAGCCGGTCCTCGGCGAGAGCTTCGTGGAGACGACCGTTCCGGATCTCACGTGGTCCGCGGCCCGAGAAGCGGTGCTGAACGCGATCGTCCACCGGGACTACTTCCAGGGGGGATCGGTTCAGATCGGCCTCTTCCGGGACCGGGTCGAAGTGTCGAGTCCCGGCGGGTTTCTCGGCGGGGTCACACCCGCGAACGTCCTCCGCCATCCTCCCGTCCGGAGGAACCCTCTTCTGGCCGAGGTGTTCCAGGCGATCGGGCTCGTGAACCGGGCCGGTCTCGGAGTCGACCGGTTGTACGAGGAACTGCTGCGGCTGGGGAAAGCGCCACCACGCTACGAGGCCGACGTCTCGAGCGTCCGGCTGACGCTGCCCACTCGAACGAACCGCCGATTCGCCGCGTTCGTGGCCGACGAACGGCGTGCCGGGCGAGGCCCGGATCTGGACGACCTGATCTTGCTGCGAGCCGCCGTGGATCACGGGGTTCTGGACCGATGGTCGGCCGCGAGAGCGCTTCAGCTACCGGAGGAGGATGCGGCGTCGCGGCTCATCGGGCTACGCGAGGCGGGCATCCTCCGGGTCGAGGGTCGCGGCCGAGGAACGAAGTACCGACTCGCACGAGAGCTCTCGGACCGGTTGCGGGGGCGGTCGTCGACCGATCACGACCTCCCGCTCGACGAAGAGCGACTTCGACTGCGCATCGAGTCCGTGCTGGCCGAGCGAGGGGAGCTGTCGAACGCCGACCTCCGACGGCTCACCGGAGAGTCTCGGCAGGGCGTGATCCGAATCATGAACCGGCTGCGTGAGCAGGGCCTCGCCGACCTGCGCGGGCGTGGCCGGGCCGCGCGATGGGTTCCTGGGCCGAAGGTCGCGAAGCGGCGCCGCCGGTGACACCCGAGGCCATCGGCGGCGCACCTCACGCCTCGAGCCGCGCCCCGCCCCCCTCTCGTCGCGCCCGGGCGACGCGGTTCGCGTCGAGGACGCCGACAAGCAGGCCGACGAGCATCCCGAGGACGACGATCGCGCCGGCGTCCTCCGCGTTCCCCCGGCGGAGCATGGGCGGGGCCCAAAGGAGCATCGGGACCGCCGGGCCGCAGACGAGGCCGTAGACGACCTTCGAGGCCGGGCCGACCGGGAAGAGGAGAAGGAGGAGCGCCTGGGCGATCGCGACCAGCGCGCCGAACAGCCCGAGTCCGATCATGTTCCCGAGCACCCCGCGGCCGGGAGGCGGGCGCTCGGCGTCGGGCCCGGCGTCCGGTCCGTCGGCGTGCGCCGCGTTGGCGCCGTTCGACGGGGCGTCGACCGACGCCGGCCGGTGCTTCTCGATCTCGGTCGCGATCACCAGACCGGCGACCGTGAAGAGCGCCAGGAACCCGAGCAGGGCGGCGCGCAGGAGGTGTCCGAGCTTCTTCATCGGGAGTCTCCGGGGACGGCGCTCTCGTTGCCGAGGTCGGGGAGGCGGAAGACGGGGCGGACCGCGTCGATCGGGGAGGCGAGCGCCCGCGACGCGAGGCGGAGCTCGGCGAACGTCGGCGCGGGCGGCTCGAGGAGGACGGCGCCGACGACCGCGAGCACCGCGGCCGCGGCGGCGAGCAGCTTCGCCCGGGGCGCGAGGCGCGCCACGACCCCGCCCGCCTCGCGCGGGGCCTCGTCGAGCGCGTCCGCGAGCGCCGCGCGCGCCGCTTCGAAACCGGCCGCGTCGCCGGTCGCCACGACGTCGTCGACGAGCGTCGAATACGCGTCGAGCTCCGTCCTGCAGCCGGCGCACCCCTCGACGTGGGCGCGCACGAGCAGCGTCTCGCCGGGCGGGAGGCCGTTCTCGAGGAGCGCCGGCAGCCGCTCTCGGACCAGGGGGCATTCGGGTCGCGTCGTCATCTCGCGTCTCCCTGTCGTCGCGCCTCGTCGGGCTCCAGCCTCCGCCGGAGCGACCTCAGCGCCTGGTAGTGGTGTGCGCGCGCGTTCTCCTCGGTGATCCCGAGGGCGTCCGCGATCTCCTGGAACGGCCGCTCGAGATCGAGCCGCAGCGACAGGACCGCCTTCTGGCGGGGCGGGAGGCGCGCGATCGCCTCTCGCACGAGCCGCCGCCGCTCGGCCGTCTCGAGCGAGGCGAGCCCGCCCCCGTCGCCGCCGTCCCCGACGTCCGGCCCGTCGTCCTCGAACGGCCGCTCGTCCGGCCGCGCCGCCCGCCGCTCGAAGTGCCGGCGCGCGACGTTGACGGCGATCGTCGTCAGCCACGGCCGGAACCGCTCCGGGTCGGCGAGCGTCGCCAGCCCCCGATACGCCCGCAGGAACGCCTCCTGGAACAGATCCTGGGCGTCCTCCGGCCGACGGACCATCCGCCGCAGGAACCGGAGCAGACCGGGCCCGTGCCGGTCGACGAGGGCGTCGAACGCCTCCCGCCGCCCGGCCCGCGCCGCGGTCGCCAGGTCTCGGTCGCTGGACGGGGTCATCGGGGTCTGGATCGGATCAGACCCGGGGGGGAGGGGCGACGTGAAAGGAAAAGGGCGAGGAGGCTCGAGGAGATCACACCGCTGCGCGGGGAGGGGCCAGTTCGCGTGGAGCGGGGGGCGCTGCGCGGGGCGGTCCGCTGCTCGCGGGGGGGGGGTGAACGGGTTCGGGAGAGGGTGGGCCTGGAGGGGAGTCCGGAAGGAGACCGATGGAGCGTTCGCTCTCGAGGCCCGCCGATTCTCGGCTCCCTACCCGCCCGGTGAAGAAGTCATGCGGGGCTGCGGCGGCTCCTCGCGGCCGATCCCTGCGTCGCGCACTCCTCGATGAATCGGCGATTCGCCTCCGGATGC
>JAUIEL010000519.1 GCA_030428825.1 bacterium | reverse complement strand
GTGCCGGAGTGGGCGCTCGACCGGGTCGTCGCGCACTGCCGGGCCCGCGGCATCGAGTGCGTCGACCTCCGCCCGGCGCTGGAGAGGCACGCGCGCCGCGGCGAGCAGCTCTACTTCACGACCGATGTCCACTGGAACGCGCGGGGGAACCGCGTGGTCGCCGAGGTCCTGGCCGAGGTCCTTCGGTAGGTCGCCTCGGATGAGGACGAGGCCGCCGGGGCGCCTTCGAGGCCGCCTGAGCCGACGTTCACCCGATCTGAACGTCGCGGCGATACCCTCGGATCACCTGCCGTTTCGAAGATGGAGAGAGCCATGATGCGTGCCGTGCTGCGCGCCGCCGTCCCGACCCTGTTCGCGTGCGCGACCGCCGCGGCCCAGCCGTGCGGTCCCGACCTGGCCCAGCCGATCCTCGAAGGGGGTCCGATCTACGACGTCGACGGGGCGGACCTGATCACCGTCCTCCCGGTCCCGTTCGAGGACGGGGCGCTCGAGGGGCAGTGGCTCGCGGTCCCGACCGAGGAGTTCGGACCGCTCGAGACGATCGAGATCCTGGGGAACGTCCACTACGACCAGTGGAACATCAGCGTCATCACGGTCGACGAGGACCTCGAGTCGCTCGGCGGGTCGAACTGGTGGATGTACCTGCCGCAGGACGCGTTCGCGATCGTCCGTGACCTCTGCGAGCCGACGCCGCTCCCCGCCGCGCCGCTCGGCCTGACCGCCGCGTCCGGCGACGGCTCGATCTCGCTCGAGTGGAGCGCGAGCTCCGAGCCGGACCTCGCCGGCTACCGCGTCCACCGCTCGCTCGTGAGCAACGACGGCTACGCGCCGCTGCACGCCGGTCTCCTGACCGGGACCTCGTTCGTCGACACCGCGGTCACGAACGGCACGACCTACTTCTACGTCGTCACCGCCGTCGACACGGAGGGCCTCGAGAGCACCTCCAGCGCGCTCGCGTCCGCCGTGCCGCACGAGACGACGCCGCCCGCGGCCCCGACGGGACTCGTCGCGATCGGCGGCGACGACGTCGTCGAGCTCGACTGGGCCGACAACGGCGAGGCCGACCTCGCCGGGTACTTCGTCTACCGGGCGACGGCCTCCGGCGGGCCGTACTCGAAGCGGAACTGGTCCCCGCTCGCGGCGAGCGCGTACACCGACACGGCGGTCGCGAACGGCGTGACCTACCACTACGTCGTGACCGCCGCCGACGTGTCGGGGAACGAGAGCACGGCGAGCGGCGAGGCGTCCGCGACGCCGTCCGCGCCGACGGCGACCACGCTCCACGTGGCGTCGATCGACCTCTCCGTCGAGTCCCTCCCCGGGAACCGGAAGCGCGGCGTCGCGCTCGTCACGGTGGTCGACGACCTCGGCGCGCCGGTCGCCGGCGCGCAGGTGACCGGCACCTTCACCGGCTCGTTCTCTCAGGGGGACACGGCGACGACCGACGCGAACGGCGTGGCGCGCCTCGAGACGTCCAAGAAGAAGGTGAAGAACCCGGCGTTCACCTTCTGCGTCACGTCGATCTCGCACGGGTCGTTGACCTACGCGCCGGGCGACGACGTCGAGACCTGCGACACGTACTGAGCGTCCGTCCGCGCCGCGTCAGCGCCGGAAGTGGGAGATCTGGATCTCCTCGCCGACGTCGGCGTAGTCGCCGGCGGCACGCGCGGCGCGGAACTCGCGCCACGAGATCGGACGATAGCGGGGCGGCGCGTCGCGGCAGGCGCCCTCGAGCGGCGCGTACGTCGTCGAGGACGACGGGTTCAGGAAGAACGGGGCGCTGGTCCGGGGGCGCTCCCGATCGGCGAGGACGCGGTGCGACGGGGCGTGGTACCGGTCGTTCGACCAGACCTGGACGACGTCGCCGAGGTTCACCGTCAGCGCGTCCGCGACCGGCGGGACGAGGTGCCACGTCCCGCCGCGCTCGACCTGCAGGCCCGGCCGTTCGTCCTGCAGGAGGACGGTCACCGCGCCGGCGTCCGTGTGGTGCCCGATGCCGAGCCGGCCGGCGGTCGGGACGGTGGGGGAGTCGGCCGGCGCGGGGTCGTCGCACGGCGGGTAGTGGTTCAGCCGGAGGAAGCTCGTCGCGTCGTCGAAGCACGCGGTCAGCGTCTCCGGCGGCGCGCCGAGGTTCGTCGCGATCGCGCCGATGAGCGACCGCGCCAGCGTCGAGCACGCCTCGAACCACGCCTCCATCGCCTCCCGGAACCGGGGCGGCGTCGCCGGCCACTGCGGGCGCGCGCCCCCCTCGGCCGGCCCGACGTCGAAGATCTCCTTCCAGTCGCGGACGTTCTTCGTCAGCTCGCGGTCGTAGTACCCCCACGGGTTCTCCGCCGTCCGCTCGATCGCGCCCTTCTCCGCCTGCGGGAGGGCGAAGAACGCGCCCGCGAGGTCGAGCACGCGCCGCGCGAGCGTCGGGTCGACGCCGTGGTCGACGACGTGGAAGACGCCCCACGTCCGGCAGGCGTCGTCGAGCGCGGCGAGCGTCGCGCCGCCGCGGAGGTCGGCGAGGGAGAGGACGGGGACGGCGGTCATCGCGGGGCTCCGAGGGGGTCGTCGCCTCGCTCGACGTCGCGTCCCAGGGCCGCTCGGGCGGCGCGTCGGACGGACGCCGGGGGCGGCGGGCCGTCGATCGTAGCGGCCCGCGCGCCGCGCCGGGGGGAGCGCCCGCCCCGGGCCGCGTCAGAGCGCCCGCGCGAGCTGCCGGATCGTCTCGACGTGCGTCTTCTGCCGCGGGAGGAGCTTCTCGCGGATCAGGCGGCGCGACTCGCCGGGGAGCCGGTCGTCCTCGAGCGCCTTCTCGTACAGGCGGACGCCGAGCTCCTCCCCCTCGCGGAGGGCGCGGAGGGCGGCGACGTCGCCGAGGAGCGTCGCGGTCCCCTCGATCGCCTTCACGAACGTCCCCCAGGCGCCGGAGTCGGTCGGCGGGGCGGCGCTCAGGGCGTGGACCTCGCGGCGGAGCGTGTTCGTGGCGTCGATGTGGTTCCGCTTCAGCACCTGCAAGGTGTCGGCGGCCGTCGGCTCGTCGACCTTCTCGAGCGCTTGCACGTACGTCTCGATCGCGGAGATCTCGCCGCGGATCAACGTGCTCATGCGCTCGACCGCGGCCGGCCGAAGGACCGCCTCGGTCGCGTCGTCCGCCGCGTCCGCCTCGGTCCCGTTCGCGGCGGGCGCCGGACGGAGCGTGAAGACGGCGATCGGGAGGTCCGAGCCGCGGAAGACGGTCTCCGTCGTGCTGCCGGACAGGAGGCGCGAGAGCCCCGACCGGCCGTGCGAGGCGAGGCAGAGGAGGTCGACGCCGCGCCGCGCGGCCTCCTCGCGGAGCGCCTCCTCGACCGACTCCCCGGCGACGACCGCCGTCCCGACCGGTCCGCCGGGGAGCCGCCGCACGAGTCGGGTCAGCCGGTCCTCGACCTGCCGACGGCGGTGAGGGGCGGCCTCCGGCGGGCGGACGACGTGGATCAGCGTCGCGTGCGCCCCGAGGCGACGCGCGAACGCGAGGATCGGCGTGACGTCCGGGTCCGCTTCGTCCTCCGGCAGGTCGACGGCGACGCCGACGTGCGGGCGCGCCGGCAGCGTCGACTCCCGGTCGGCCGAGAGGACCACCACGGGCCGGTCGGTGCGGCGCTGGAGGGACGCGGCGACGCTCCGCTGGAGCATCCTCGCGAGTCCCCCGCTCGCGGTCGACGCGAGCGCGATCAGCGGGGCGTCGAGCGTGTCGGCGCGGTCGGCGAGGGCGGCGCTCGGCGAGGTGCCGGTCGCGATCTCGCCGGTCACGGCCACGTCCCCGAGGGCGGCCGCCGACCGGGAGACCTCTCCGTCCATCGTCCGCCTCAGCTCCTCGATCAGGCGCTCCTCGTCGACGCCGGTCGGGGTCGCGGGGACGCCGAGCGCCGGCGAGACCGCGGCGGCGGAGACCGGGACGACGACATGCACCAGGTGGAGGTCGGTCTCCAGCCGCCGGGCCAGCTCGGCGGCGGGGGCGTACGCGGAGCGGGCCTCCGTCGAGAAGTCCGTGGCGACGAGCACCGGTCCGCGGTCCGTCCGGGCAGCGCGCGGCGCGACGGCGGACCGCTCGCCGGCCGCGAACCGCCACGCGGCGTCGAGTTCGTCCGGCCCGAAGAACCCGATCCGGTCGTCGCCGAAGATCGGTCTCGCCCACTCGACCGCGGCCTCCAGCCACCGGGCGTCGCCGACGACGGCGCACCGTTCCACGTCCCGCGCGTGGCGGACGTCGAACCGGAGCTCGTCGAGGATCGCCCTCGGTTCGACGCCTTCGAGCTCGCGCAGGTCGACAACGGCTCGCACGCCGCCCGTGCGCTCGATCTGGTCGAGCAGGAGCGGGATCATCGTCTCGTGGTCGTCGTGCGACAGTCGGCCCGAGGCCCGGAATCCGAGGACGCCCGGTTCTCGCGGGTCGAGGAGGGTCAGCATGGTCGGCTCCTTTCGCGATCTCGCCCCGCGCGCGGCGGCGCGCGGGGTCGGGAGGAACGGCGCAAGGAGCATGCCGTCGGCGCGACGCCGCGACCGGTCCGACCGGGGAGCGCGCTCGGACGCCGCCCCGGTCGTTTGTAGAAACGGCGCGCCGACCCCGGCGCGCGCGGCGGGATCCGACTGAGGATTCGGCGGCGGTTCGGTCGATCGTGTTCCTCGGGCCGTCGCTCGACCGCGAGACCGCGCGGCGCCACCTCCCCGATGCGATCTACCTGCCGCCGGCGGGCCAGTCCGATCTGCTCAGTGCGATCGGGCGTTTCGACGCCCGCGTCGTCGGGCTGATCGACGGCTACTTCCGGCATCAGCAGTCGGTCTGGCACAAGGAGATCCTCGTCGCGCTGGCCGAGGGTGTCCACGTCTTCGGGTCGAGCAGCATGGGCGCGTTGCGCGCCGCGGAGCTCGCACCGTACGGGATGATCGGCGTCGGGGAAGTCTTCGACATGTACTCGACCGGAACGATCGATCGTGACGACGAGGTCGCACTCGTCCACGGCGACGAGGAGTCCGGCTATCGACCGCTCTCCGAACCGCTCGTGAACATCCGGGTGGCGGTCGGCGACGCGGTCGACCGCGGGATCATCGACGCCGAATCGGCGCGACGTGT
>JAUIEL010000518.1 GCA_030428825.1 bacterium | reverse complement strand
CCGAGGTCGACGACCCGCTCCTCCTCGACGAACGAGGCGCTCGCGGCCCCCGCCTCCCTCCTCGTCTCCGAGGCCGGCCCCTCCCCGGCGGGCGGCGTCGACCGCCGCGGCGCCGCGCAGGCGGCCGCGACGACCAGCGCCGCCGACGCCGCGATCGGTCGCCAGTTCCTCGTCCTCACCAGATCGACCTCCGTTCGCTCGACCCCGTCTTGTAGAGTTTCTCGAATGCGAAACCTCCTCTCCGAAGCCCAGGTTCGTGAATCGCTGCCGCACTTCGAGAAGACCGCCGATCTCCTCGATCAGCTCATCGACCTCACCCTGAACCACCGTCAGAGCGGGCACCCGGGCGGCTCGCGTTCGAAGGTCCATCTCTTCACGACGCTGCTCCTGTCGGGGGCGATGCGGGTCGATCTGCGGCACCCCGGGAAGACGTTCGGGGACCGGTTCGTCCTCGGCGCCGGCCATTGCACGCCGCTCCTCTACTCGGTGCTGGCGTTGATGAACGAGTTCCTCGACGCGGCGCACGAGCGGACCGGCGACGCGCGGTTCGCGCTCCCGAACGACCCGCACCGCGTCCTCCGGATCGAGGACCTGCTCGACTTCCGGCGGAACGGCGGGCTCCCCGGGCACGCGGAGATGGAGGGGAAGACGCTGTTCGTGAAGGCGAACACCGGGCCGTCCGGTCACGGCGTCCCGGCCGCGGCGGGCGAGGCGCTCGCCCTGGTGCACGCCGGCTGCAAGGACGTCGGCGTCTTCTGCATGGAAGGGGAGGGCGGACTGACCGCCGGCGCGGTGCACGAGACGAGGAACTCGGCGTACGGACTCGGCCTCGAGAACTACACGCTCCTCCTCGACTGGAACGATCACGGCATCGACCCGACCCCGAACTCGCGCGTCGTCCACGGCGATCCGCGCGGCTGGTTCGAGGCGGCGGGATGGCGGGTGGCCGGGACCGACGACGCGACCGACTTCCCGTCGCTGGTCGAGGCGTTCCGCGCGATCGTCGCCGACGAGGCGAAGGACGGCCGGCCGGGACTCGTCTACGCGAAGAACGTGAAGGGGCGGGGATACGGCAAGGAGGTCGAGGGGTACAAGTCGCACGGCGCGGCCCACAAGCCGAACTCCGAGGCGTTCTGGTCGACGAAGGCGCCGTTCCAGGAGAGGTACGGGGTCCGGTTCCAGGGGTTCGGCGAGGGGAAGCCGGAGTCGGCGGAGGCGTTCCGCGCGCAGACGCAGGCGAACTTCGACCTGCTGAAGGAGTTGCTCCGGAAGGACGAGGCGCTCGTCGACTTCGTGGCCGAGCGGCTGGCGGCGGCGGCGGAGGCGGTCCCGACCGATCACCCGGGCCACTGGTGGAGCTCCGACGCCGACCCGATGGAGGACGCGCGGATCACCGACGTGGCGAAGCTCCCGGAGACGATCTTCGCGAAGCCGGGAGACCAGCAGCCGAACCGGACGGGGCTCGCGGCCTGGGGCGCGCACGTCAACGCGGTCGCGCGGGAGGTCGCCGGTCGGCCGCTCTTCCTCGTCTGCGCCGCCGACCTCGCCGAGTCGACGAACATCGCCGGGTTCGCGAAGGGGGCGGAGGGACAGGAGGGGTTCGGCTGGTACGACCGCGAGAGGTCCCCGCGGGGGGCGCTCCTGCCGCAGCAGATCACCGAGTTCGCGAACGCGGCGATCACGTCGCACCTCGCCTCGGTGAATTTCGCGAAGGACCCCGAGGAGAAGTTCGTCGGCTACTTCGGCGGCTGCGCGACGTACGGGTCGTTCTCGTACCTGAAGTACGGACCGATGCGGCTGTTCAGCCAGCTCGCGCAGGACTCGCAGCTCAAGGTCGGGAAGGTCCTCTGGGTCGCCGGTCACTCCGGGCCGGAGACGGCCGAGGACTCGCGCACGCACTTCGGCATCTACGCGCCGAGCGTGACCGACCTCTTCCCGAAGGGGCACGTCGTCGACCTTCACCCGTACGACTACAACGAGACGATCGTCCTCCTGACCGCGGCGATGCGGCACGACGTCCCGATCGTCGCGCTCCACCTGACGCGGCCGGGGGTCGAGATCCAGGACCGCGCGGCGCTCGGGGCGGGCGATTTCCGGGAGGCGGCGCAGGGCGCGTACGTCCTGAAGGAGTACGACGACGCGAGGGGGCCGCGCCGGGGGACCGTGATCTTCCGCGGGACGAGCCCGGTGAAGGCGGCGTTCGAGCTGATGAAGGACCACGCCGACGAGCTCCCGAACGTCCGGTTCGTCGCCGCTCCGTCCCGGTTCCTGTTCGACCGTCAGTCGCAGGAGGTTCGCGACGCCGTCCTCCCGTGGTCGGAGTGGCAGAACTCGATGGTCGTCACGAACAACGGCCGGCGCACGCTGATCGACTGGTACGCCAACAAGGTCTGCGAGGAGTACACCCTCGCTCCCGACCACGACGACCGCTGGCGGACCGGCGGCAGCGTCGACGAGATCCTCGACGAGGCGCACCTCACCTGGCCCCACGTCCTCTCCGCCATCCGCCGCTTCGCCGACGACCACGACAAGAGAATGGAGCGGATCGGAACGCGTTCGGGCTAGGTCCGCGCGTTCCCATCGGCGTCTCTCCAACGGCGTCAGACCCCACGACTTGCAAGTCGTGGGGTCTGACCCCACCCCACTCATCGGGAACGAAACGGTGACGGCCGAGCGTTGGTCGTTGCCGCAGAACGACTTGCTCGGTCCCGGGTGGACCTCATCTTCGCGCGTTCGGCGGGCTCGGCCGTGCGTGACGAGCGCGCTTGGCCGCTCGAGGCCGCCATTCGCCCGTTCGAGACGTGAGTGGGGTGGGGTCAGACCCCACCCATTGCGCGTCGTGGGGTCTGACGCCCCTCCGCGTTTGCGCGTCGTGGGGTCTGACGCCCCTCCGCGCAGCCCCCAGCCCCCAGCCCGGGACCCTCCGCGTCAGCGCCCTCTCCCTTGCTCTCCCCTGCTCTCCCTTGCTCTCGTTGCTTCCCCCCCCTAATTCGCCAGCATCCAGAACCCTCCGTCCTTCCCCACGTGCCCTCCCTGCGCCATCGGGCGGTCGTCGGCGGCGAAGGCGGCGTCGAACGACGGGGGGTGGTCGGGGTCGTACGCCTGGCCGGGGGCGTCGTTGGTGGTGAAGAGGATGTGGCCGGTCTGATCGATGAAGAAGACCCGGTTGCCGGTGGAGCGGGGCTTCACGGGATAGGCGTACGCGAGCCAGACCTGCTCGGCCATGCGGACGTCGACGCCGTCGGGGGCGCCTCCGGTGGCACGTTCGCCGATCGGTTCGCCGCCTCGGCCCGGCAGCGCGAGGCGGTACGCGTACCCCGAGCGCTCGACGGTTCCGTCGCGGACGTACGCGAACGCGCTGCTCATCATCGGCGGCTCGAGGAGGGCGCCGTCGGGGAGCTCGACCGCGCCGGAGAGCTCGCCGAACGTCCCGAACTCACCCTGTCCGTCGCCGTCGCGGTCGGCGACGGCGGAGGCGCGGAACTGCTCCTGGGCGGAGTGGAGGCTCCGGAGGGTCGCCATCGCGGCCGCCTCGTTGGAGGAGAGGCGCGCGGAGAGGAGCTGCGGGATCGCGACCGCGGCGACGATGGCGAGCGGCGCGGCGGCGACCAGGGTCGAGCCGAACGGCGAGCGGCTCTCGAACACGAACCCGGTCGAACCGCGGCGCGCGACGGTCCACTCGTCCGGGAGGTCGGCGGTGAACGAGTCGACCTGCTCGGCGGTCGGGAGGTACGGCCAGTGCTCGCCGCTCTCCTGCTGCGCGGTCCGCACCATCGCGTGGAGGCCGCGCACCTTGGCGCCGGTCTCGCCGGCGGTGACGGCGAGCGCCTTCCCGGTCGCCGCGGCCAGCGCCTCGCGCAGCCATCGGGGCGCCGCCTTCCCGCCCGACTCGTACGCCGCCACCACCTTGCCGAACGTCTCGCCGGACGACGCGACGACGAGGGCGTCGCCGACGAAGCCGTACGACGGCTCGACGCCGGCCGGCCCTCCGGGGAGCGGCAGGGCGATCGAGTGGAACGACACGTCCCCGACCTGGCGTGGACGCGGCGCGACGGGGAGCATCCCCGACTGGAACGCCTTGTCGATGATCGCCTGCAGCTCGTCCGCCTCGCGCACCTCGATCGCGACGAACGCCTCGAAGTCGGTGGCGTCGAGCATGGCGCTCGCGAGGTCCCCGCGGCTGCCGTGGACGATGTGCGGTCCGAGCCGTCCGAAGATGTCGTCGACCAGGTCGAGGCCGGTCATCTGCTGGAAACCGGAGATCGCCTCCGCGATCGCGCGCCTCCCCTCGCCGGGGAGTCCGCGGCGGAGGCGACCGATCGTCTTCGCCGGGGAGAACGACGTGACGCCGCCGGTGTCGGCCCCCGCGAAGACGTAGCGCGCCCACTCCGGATCGAGCGGCGGCTGCTCGAGGAACGCCGAGAGGATGTCCTCGCCGTCGGTCCGGAGGAGCGCCCGGTCGTGGAACGAGTCGCCGTCCAGGGACGACACGAACGACAGCCCCTCGAGGCTCGGCAGGTGGAGCGCGTCGATCATCCCGCGCGCCTCGGCCGGCGCCATCCGGGACGCCATCTCCCAGACCGGCGCGAGCGACACGTACGCCTCCAGCCAGGGCGCCTCCCCTTCGGTGACCGACGGGCCGTCCGCGACGAGCGGCGTGCCGGCGAACGACGACGCGCCGTCCTGCGCGAGGAGCCTCTCGATGGCGCCCGAGCTCTTCGCGCGCGGCCCCATCCACGCGCAGAGGCGGCCGTCGACCAGCCGCATCTCGAACCGCACCTTCCGGGTGTCCGCCCGGAACCCCTCCTCGCCGACGCGCTCGAACGTCGGTCCGCTCGGGTCGCGCTCCTGCTCGAGCATCGAATCGAGGAACGTCCGGAGCGCCGCCTCGCCGTCGCCGAGCTCCACGAATGCCGCCATCGCGAACGGGAGTCCGCCGTCCATCGCCATGGCGAGCTCGGGCCAGACGTCGATCACGCCGAAGACCGCCTCACCCTCGACCGCGCCCAACGCCTTCAGGAACGCGTCGCCGCCGGGCATCTCGTTCGAGACCTCGGCGCGGAGGCTCGCCAGCGGTTCGCGGAGCAGGCCGGCGATG
>JAUIEL010000517.1 GCA_030428825.1 bacterium | reverse complement strand
CCCGGAGCTGATGCCCTCGAGCACGGTGGTCGCCGGGCCGGTGCGGGTCGCCTTGGCGCTGATGTTGTACGTCTTGGTCGCACCCGCGGCGAGCTCGGGGATCGTGAACTCGACCATCGACTGACCGCTCTGCGACTCGATGCCGCTCGGCAGGTTGTCGACGACGCGGACGTTCCGCGCGGCGCCGGAGCCCGGGTTCGAGACCGTGATCGTGTACGTGATCGGGTCACACAGGAGCACCTCGGACGGGCCCGACTTCTCGATCTTGAGGGCCGGCTCGACGAAGCGCGTCGTGAGGCAGAGCTTGCTCGCGTACGACACGTCGGCGCAGGTGGTCACCATGTCGACGCCGTTGGCGACGCCGCGGACGGTGATCGTGCGCGACTCGCCGCCGCCGAGGTCGCCGATGGCCCACGTCGCGACGCCGCCCGAACCGGACGAGGCGTCCGGCGTGGACGAGTTCATCGTGAAGCCGCTGCCGGTCGAGTCGGTGACGACGACCGACTCGAGCTTGTCGTTCGTGAGGTTCGACACGGTGAGCGTGTACTCGTACGGCGTGCCGAGGATCACCTCGACCGGCGCCTTCTTCTCGAGGTACACGGCGCTCGTCGACTTGTTCCCGGTCGGGTAGGCGCGACCGCTGACGGTCATCCCGCCCGACATGTAGGAGGACGAACCGCTGCTGCTCGAGCCGCTCATGCTCGAACCGCTCGACGCGGTCGAGCCGGAGCTCGACGACGTCATGGTCCCCGTCGTGCTCGACGAACCGGTCGAGCTGTCCATGGACGAGGAGGAGCTCGTCGAAGACGTCCCGGCGGTCGCCCCGCTGGCGCCCGAAGTCCCGGCGGTCGCCCAGCCGTCACTGTCGGACTTCGAGATCGACGTCGGCCGATCCGGAGACTTCACCTCGTTGCTGGACGACTTGCAGGCGGCCAGGGTCAGGAGACCCGCCAGTCCGACGTAGGACAGGCCGCGCACCAAGCTCAGTGCTCTCATTCTTCTCACCTCATCAAACACAGGGTTTGCTCTTGGCTGGGGATTCGCTGACGCTGGGTAGCAGACACGAACCGATCGCTCGCCGATGCAACCCTCGTCCGAAGACCAAGCGCGTGAATCTACACTTCCGAGAGCCGCCACAGAAGCGGACTCTACGGGTTCTCCCAAAAACTTGGTTGTGGAAACGAGTTCCGTTCCAGACTCGACCCGTCGGACCGAATCCAGCTCATGGATCAGCAGGCTGCGGCAATGTGTCTCAGGTCGTGCTCTTCGAACCGCGCGAGCTTCCGGTAAAGGGTGCGCCGGTCGATACCGAGCGCCCGGGCGGCGGCCGACTTGTTGCCGTGCACTCGCCGCAACACGCGCTGGATGTACCGGCGCTCGAGCTGGTCGAGGGTCGGCAGCTCGTCCCCGTCGGTCGGCGCGAGGTCGGCCAGCATCTCCTCGACCGGCGTCGAGCCGGAGCGGACGTCGAGCAGGATGGCGTCGGGGCGCCGGCGCTCGAGCTGGGCGAAGATGGTGTTCCGGTTCGGTCGGACCTGACTGGCGGTCCAGCCGTGCCGGGAGAGTTCGGAGGCGAGGGACGTCACGGACGGTCCCTGCGCGTCGACGACGAGGACGCGATACGACATCTCTGGTTCCCCTTCGTGGGAGTGGAGACAGACTCGAATTGGAAGTTGGGGGGTCCGCTGGGCGGACGGGGTTCCATTACGAGGCGATTCGTCCCGAGCCGTGCCTTTGTGGGACTTCTTCGCACATCGCTCCCCCCCGGATGCATCGAGCGGGCTCGACTCAGGCGAGGATCCCCGGCACGACGTGGCCGTGCACGTCCGTCAGGCGCATCTCCCGGGACGAGTAGCGGTACGTCAGTCGCTCGTGGTCGATCCCCAGGAGGTGGAGGATCGTCGCGTGGAGGTCGTACATCTCGACGACGTCCTCCACGGCGTGATAGCCGTACTCGTCGGTCGCGCCGACCGTCGCCCCGCCCCGGACGCCCCCGCCGGCGAGCCAGACCGTGAACCCGAACGGATTGTGGTCGCGCCCGTTCTTCCCCTGCGCCACCGGGGTCCGGCCGAACTCGCCGGCGAACAGGACCAACGTCTCGTCGAGCAGCCCGAGCCCCTTCAGGTCGGTCAGGAGCGCCGCGATCGGCTGGTCGACCGCCCGCGCATTGTCCTCGTGCCCCTGCTTCAGATTGCCGTGCTGGTCCCAGCGGTCGTGGCCGGTGTGGGGACACGTCAGCTCGACGAACCGCACGCCCCGCTCGATCATCCGTCGGGCGAGGAGGCATTGGGTCCCGTACGTCCGGGTCGGTTCGTACGCGTGATCGAGCCCGTACATCGACCGGACCTCCGCGCTCTCCCCGGTCAGGTCCATGAGCTCGGGGACCGCCGCCTGCATCCGGAACGCCAGCTCGTGG
Organism: bacterium; assembly: GCA_030428825.1. GTDB lineage: Bacteria > Planctomycetota > B15-G4 > B15-G4 > JADJEK01 > JAUIEL01. The sequence goes on along the minus strand of JAUIEL010000517.1, from coordinate 2,705 downwards.
TTCTCGATCGCCGCCTCGACGGCCGGCGCCGGACCGCGCGCCAGCGCCCCCCCGTCGAGCTTCGCCAGCAGGTCGAGCTTCCGCCGCTGCGCCGCCGCGTCCGGTTCGGTCCGCTCGACGTGGGCGACGCCGCCGGCGCGGTGGTCGAACACCGAGCCCTGGTGGTTCGCGGGGAGGAATCCGCTCGAGAAGTTCTCGAGCCCCCCGACCGGGATCAGCCCGCCGTTCAGGACGATGAACCCGGGGAGGTCCTCCGCCTCCGAACCGAGGCCGTACCCGATCCACGCCCCCATGCTCGGCCGCCCCTGGATCCCGTGGCCGGTGTGGAGGAAGTAGTTGCCGCCCGTGTGCTCCGAGAACTTCGACGTCATCGACTTCACGAAGCAGATGTCGTCGACGTGCCGGGCGACGTGCGGGAAGAGCTCGCTGACCGGGGCGCCGCACTCGCCGTGGCGCGTGAACCGCCAGGGCGACCGGAGGACGGCGCCGACGTCGTCGAACTGCGTCTTCGGGACCTCGATCCCGATCGGCTTCCCGTCCTCGGCGTCGAGGCGCGGCTTCGGGTCGAACGTGTCGACGTGCGACGGCGCGCCGTTCATGTAGAGGAAGATGACGTTCCTCGCGCGCGGGCGGTGGTGCGGCGGAGCGTCGGAGACGAGGCGGCGGCCCCAGGCCCGTTCGCCGAGGAGCGCGGCGAGCGCCAGCGCGCCGAAGCCGTTCGCGCCGGCGAGGAGGAGCTCGCGGCGGGTCGGGAGCGACGAACGGGTCGGGTCGGGTCCGGTCATCGGAGGAAGACGAACTCCTTCACGTTGAACAGCACGTGGCCGAGGTCCGCCAGGGCGTCGACGCCGCCGCCCGCCGCCTCGACGAACCGGACCGCGGACCCCGCCTCGTCCGGCGACGGAGGCCGCGCGAACGCCCGGAGCATCATTCGATCGACGATCTCGGGGACGGTCCCGCCGGCCTCGAGCTCCCGCTCCGCCCAGCGTCGCGCCTCGCCGACCACGAACGGATCGTTCATCAGGGAGAGCGCCTGCGCCGGGACGTTCGAGACGCTCCGGCGCCCCATCGTCTGCGCCGGCGGCGGGAAGTCGAACGCGCGGAGGAACGGCGACGCGTAGTTCCGCCGGACGGCCAGGTAGACGGAGCGACGCCCGTCGCCGTCGACCGGCCCGCTCCGCCCCGGACGGCCGCGGCCGCCGAGGAAGCGCGTCAGGTGAATCGGCACCGGTCTCCCGAACATCGTCGGATCGAGCGTCCCGGAGACGGCGAGGACCGCGTCGCGGACCGCCTCCGCCGACAGCCGGCGGATCGACGCCGCGTGCCACAACCGATTGCCAGGGTCGGCCTCCGCGGCGGCCGGGTCGGCGTCGCTGGACATCCGGTACGTGCTCGACAGCGCCACCTCGCGGACGACGGCGCGCAGCGACCACCCGGACTCGACGAACCGGCGCGCCAGCCAGTCGAGCAGCGCCGGGTGCGTCGGTTCGTCCCCCATGGCGCCGAAGTCGTCGACCGATTGGACCAGCCCTCGCCCGAGCAGGTGGTGCCAGACCCGGTTCACGAGGACGCGCGCCGGGAGCGGATCGTCCGAGGACGTCAGGCGCTCGGCCAGCTCGAGGCGGCCGCTCGACCGGCCGATCGGGAGCGGCGTCGGCCCGTCGACCGCCTCCAGGAAGCGGCGCGGGACCGGGCCGGCCGGCGTTCGCGGGTCGCCGCGGGTCAGGAGCTCCTCGTCGACGCCCGAGCCGTCGAGGACCGCCGGCGCGAGGCGCGAGCGGGGACGGATCGACGCCGCGGCGGCCCGCCGGACCTCCGCCGCCGCCGCCCCGCCGGTCGCGACCGACACGCCCTCCGGCACGTCGAAGGCGCGCCCCGCCCGGGTCAGCCACCAGTCGACGAGCCGGCGCTCGACCGCCCCGTCGCGCGCGCTCGCGAACGCGTCGAACGCCGCCGTGAACGTCGCGCGGACGCGCTCCGGCGAAGCGTCCGCCGCCAGCCCCGTCGCGACGCGCCGCAGCGTCGGCGCCGTCTCCCCCTCCGCGACCAGCGCGACGGCGAAGTCGCCCCCTCCCCCGTCGCCGAGGCGCGGGCTCCACTCGAGATGGACCCGGTGCCCCGCGTACGGCGTCAGGTCGTGCTCGACCCACCGGAAGCCGTCCGACGGACCGAAGCTCCTCACGAGCCGCGCGTGCAGCGGCGGGCTGATCATCCGGTGCTTGTCGACCGCGGCGTAGACGTGCCCCGCTCCCTCGACGAGGAGCCAGAGCCGACCGGAGCGGAGGCGGAACGTCGGCGTCTTCAGCGTCACCCCGGCCTGCATCCAGTCCGGCTGCCCCGGGTCCGCCTCCGACTCGGGGTGGCGTTCGACGACGCGCCACGCGGGGTCGAACCGCGCGGCCCCGAACGTCGACACGCGGCGCGCCGGGCGCTCCGGGCGGGCGCCGACCAGCACCTCCCCCGCCGCCGTCGCGCGGAACGACACGCCGTTCTGCCAGAGCGGCGTCTCGCCCGGGACGCGGTAGTCGACCCGGACCGCCGCGTCGCCGAGTTCGACGCCCTCGACGGCGGACTCCGGCAGGTCGTCGATCGCCGTGGTCCACGCCGCCAGTCCGGCCGGGTCGACGCCCGCCGCCGCGGCGCGCGCGACGACCGCGCCCCGGAGGCGTCCCCGCGCGACGGCGAGCCGCGCGCTCGGCGCCTCC
>JAUIEL010000516.1 GCA_030428825.1 bacterium | reverse complement strand
GAGGGAGAGTTCGCGAAGGGGATGCGCCTGGTCGAGAAGGCGGCGGCGAAGTCGGACGAGTGGCCGGAGCCGCTGCAGAAGCGCGTCGAGGACGTGCGGGCGGAGATCGTCGCCGCCGCGGCGGCTCGCCTCGACGCGCTGGAGGCGGAGGCGGAGGAGGACCCGCGCGCGGCGTTGCGCGAGCTGACGCGCCTCCGTTCGAAGGTCCGCGGGCTCGAGCTCGACGACCGGATCGCCGCGCTGATGGACCGGGTGAAGTCGTCCTGACTCGCCCGCTCGGTCCTCGGACCGCCGCGTGACGGCGAGACGGCCGGACGGCCCCCGACGGGGGTGTCCGGCCGTCGCTAGTCCGGTGAGGAGAGCGCCGACACGAGCCGTGGAATCGCGGCCTCGAGCATCCGCTCGACCTCGGCGAACGACGCGTCGTCGCCGTCCCAGGCGTCGAAGGCGGCCGCCACCATCCGGCCCTGCGGACCGACGGAGAACCCCTTCAGCGTCAACGCGCCCGAGCGGTCCGGCCAGTCGATCAGGACCTCCCAGCCGCTCCGCGCCGCGACCGACCCGGAGACGGTCGGGCCGTCCCGCGTCACCACCTCGAAGCGATCGCCGGGCCCGACCGGCTCGGCGCCGAGCGTGGCGTCGCTCGCGAGCCAGCTCTCGAGTCCGGCGGCCGTGAAGTAGCGGGGCGCGAGCGCCTCGTACTCGAACGACGCGGGGTGCATGACCATCGTGTGCCGACGGGCCCGGCCCGGGTACCGCTCGAGGGAGAGCTTCAGCATCGCCAGCGCCATCTCCCAACCGGAGTCGACGCCGGCGAGCTCTTCGTCCCAGGCGTCTCCCTCGCCGAACCCGGAGTTCGCGAGGCGGAGGACGGTCTTGCCGCCCTCGGGCCGGAGTTCGATCTCCTGGAGCGCGGCCGGGCGCCCGGGCGGCTCGCCCCCGAACGCCAGGTACCGGCCGTCCTCGCGCGCGAACACCTCGACCGGCAGCCGCATCCCGAACTGCTCGAAGATCCAGGTCACGACGTCGTCGGTCCGCATGTCCCCTTCCGCGCGGTCGACGAACCACGAGGCGATCCGCTCGGGATCGGCCCACGCCTCGTACACGCGCGCGGCGTCGGCGTCGATCGCGATCTCCTTCCGGACCACGCGGCCGACGTGGGGGCGGGGAGGCTTCTCGGTCATCGCTGCTCCTCTCTCGGGGCGTTCGAACGGGGCGGGGGCGAGGCGTCGGCCGCGTCCGGCGGGACCGGGTGGCAGCCGACCGTGAGGCGGAACGGCCTCCCCTTCGCGGGCTTCCCGTCGTCGCGGACGGCGGGGGAGGTGTGGCGGGAGACGACGTCCGCCACCGCCCGGCCGAGCGCCTCGGCGAACCGCTCGCGCTGCGCGGCGCTCTCGAACCGGACGTCGGCGGTGAGCGTCAGGGTCGACACCCGCTTCCCCCGCGCCTTCGCGGCGGCGGTCGCGAGCGCGGTCTCGGAGACCAGGCGCGTCCCGGCGGCGATGAGGCAGGCGGCGGAGAGGGCGTCGTCGTCGTCGCCCGGACGGCACTCGAGCGGGCCGAGGAGCGCGGGGGAGAGGACGTACGAGCGCGCGGTGGCGACGTACCGCTGCTCGGTCAGGTTCCGCTTTCGCCGTCGCCCGGCCGGTCGGAGGAAGCCGGCCCGATGGAGCTCGCGGACGTGGTAGTTCACCTTCTGGCGGGGGAGGTCGAGCTCGGCCGCGATGTCGGCGGCGGAGCGCGGCTCGGCGGCGCGCGCCAGCACCTCGAGGCGGAGAGGGCGGAGGAGCGTGCGCGCCCGCTCGGGCTCGTCCACGCACTCCAGCGTCGGGAGGGTCGCGTCCGCGGTCGTCATGACAATAGAGTTTGTCAAGACAAGAAAGATTGTCAAGAAGGCGGACCGGCTTTCTCGCGTTGAGCCGCCGTCCGCCGGCGGCTAATGTCCAGCGCTTCGCCGCCTCGGGAGAGACCCCATGTCCGACCTCCGCAACGTGATCGTCATCGGCTCCGGCCCCGCCGGCTACACCGCCGGCCTCTACGCCAGCCGCGCCAACCTCGAGCCGCTCCTGTTCGAGGGAGTGCAGCCGGGCGGCCAGCTCATGATCACGACCGACGTCGAGAACTATCCGGGCTTCCCCGAGGGGGTCCAGGGCCCCGAGCTGATGGAGCTGTTCAAGAAGCAGGCCGAGCGGTTCGGCTGCGAGACGATCGCGCAGAACGTCGACGAGGTCGACTTCTCGGAGCGGCCGTTCAAGGTCGTCTCGGAGGGGAAGGAGTACCGGGCCAGGTCGGTCGTCGTCTCGACCGGCGCGACGGCGAAGCTGCTCGGGATCGAGTCGGAGACCCGGCTCATGGGGTACGGGGTCTCCGCGTGCGCGACGTGCGACGGGTTCTTCTTCAAGGACAAGGACGTCTGCATCGTCGGCGGCGGCGACACCGCGATGGAGGAGGCGATGTTCCTCACGCGGTTCGCGAGGAAGGTCCACGTGATCCACCGCCGCGACGAGCTCCGCGCCTCGAAGATCATGCAGGAGCGGGCGAGGAAGAACGAGAAGATCGATTTCCTCTGGAACCGGGAGGTCGTCGAGGTGCTCGACCCGGCGCAGAAGAAGGTCGAGGCGGTGAAGCTGAAGGACACGGTGTCGGGGGAGGAGTCGGTCCGGGAGACCGAAGGGCTGTTCATCGCGATCGGGCACCGGCCGAACACGGAGATCTTCGAGGGGAAGCTCGAGATGGACGACGTCGGCTACCTGAAGACGACCCGCACCACCCGGACGAGCGTGGAGGGGGTCTTCGCGTGCGGCGACGTGATGGACCCGGTCTGGCGGCAGGCGATCACCGCGGCCGGCACCGGCTGCGCGGCGGCGATCGACGCCGAGCGGTGGCTCGAGGCGCAGGAGGGCTGAGCGATGCCGCTCCCGACGCTCCTCCTCGCGCTCTCCCTCGTCGTCGCCCCGACCCAGGACGAGGTCGAGTTCCGCCTGGAGAAGGTCGCGGGCGACGTCCACGTCCTGTTCGGCCGCGGCGGGAACATCGGAGTGCTCACCGGCGAGGACGGCGTCTTCATGATCGACGACCAGTTCGCGCCGCTCACCGAGGGGATCCTGGCGAAGGTCGCCGAGGTGACCGACGAGCCGGTCCGGTTCCTCGTCAACACGCACTGGCACGGCGACCACACCGGCGGGAACGAGAACCTCGGCGAGCGGGGCGCGACGATCGTCGCCCACGACAACGTCCGGCGGCGCCTCGCGAACGACCCGACGATCGCGGGGCGGAAGCAGGATTCGCCGCCGAAGGCCCTCCCGGTGATCACGTTCGCGGAGTCGGTCCGGTTCCACTGGAACGGCGAGGAGATCGACGTCTTCCACGTCCCGAACGCGCACACCGACGGCGACGCGATCATCCACTTCGCGAAGGCGGACGTCTTCCACATGGGGGACACGTTCTTTCACGGCCTCTACCCGTTCATCGATCCGGACAGCGGCGGCGTGATCGACGGCGTGGTCGACGCCCAGGCGCTGGTGATCGCGCGGGCCTCGCCGCGGACGAGGATCATCCCCGGCCACGGGCCGCTGGCGACCGTCTCGGACCTGAAGCGGACCCGCGAGATGCTGGTCACCGTGCGCGACCGGATCCGCGCGATGATCGACGAGGGGAAGACGAAGGAGGAGGTCGTCGCGGCCCGGCCGACCCGGGAGTTCGACGGCGAGTACGGGGGCGGCTTCCTCCCGCCCGACCGGTTCGTCGGGCTCGTCTACGACGGGATGACGCGCCGGGACTGAAGCGCCCCGCTCCGAAGGTCAGGCGTCCGCGGCGGCGGCGAGGATCTTCCGCCCGAGCGCGGAGAGGCCGAGCCCCGGCAGGTCCTCGCACCGGAACCAACGCAACCCGTCCGCGTCGGGCGCCGCGGCGATCCGGCGCGGCGCGGCGGCGGCGAGGTCCCCGCGCGGCGGCGAGGCCTCCGTCCCCGGCGCGAGCTCCGCCTCGTACACCTCGACCTCGATCCGGTGGTGCGTGATCCCGTGGCGGGCCGTTCCGACCCGGGAGAGGCGGGGGACGGAGACGTCGAACGTCGCGCGGAGCCACTCGGAGAGTCGTCGCGGGGCGTCGGTCCTCGGGGCGAGCTCGAGGGCCGGGAGGTCGAGGAGGCCGGCCATCCGAGCGGAGGCGTCCCGGCGGACGAGGCCGACCTCGTCGGCCCGGCGGAGCACCGCGGCGGCGACCCGGACGTCGACCGGCGCGCGGCGCGCCTTCGGCGTCGGGAAGCGGTCGATCACGCCGTCGCGGCGGGCCCGACACGCGCCGGAGATCGGGCAGTCCTCGCACCGAGGGGACTTCGGCCGGCAGACGACCGCGCCGAGCTCCATCACCGCCTGGTTGAAGTCGCCCGGGCGCTCCCGGTCGAGGTGCTCCTCGGCGAGCTGCCAGAGTCGCCGCGCCGTCGCTCCCCGGGTCGGGTCCCCCTCCACGAGGAAGAGCCGCGACAGGACGCGGGCGACGTTCCCGTCGACCACCGGCCGCGGCAGCCCGAAGGCGATGCTCGCGACGGCGCCGGCGGTGTACCGCCCGACTCCCGGGAGCGCGAGGAGGGCGTCGAAGTCCGCCGGGAAGCGTCCGCCGTGCCGCTCGACGACGGCGGCGGCCGCGGCCTTCAGGAAGCGCGCCCGGCGGTAGTAGCCGAGGCCGGCCCAGTGCTGGAGGAGCTCCTCGTCGTCCGCCGCCGCGAGCGCGGCCGGGCGGTCGAAGCGGGCGAGGAAGCGGCGCCAATACTCCTCGACGACCTCGACGCGGGTCTGCTGCAGCATCACCTCGGAGACGAGGATCGCCCACGGGTCGGAGGTGCGTCGCCACGGCAGGTCGCGGCGATGCGCGTCGTACCAGGCGAGGAGCGGACCGGCGAGCGACGACATGGCGAGCGAGCGTACCGTCGCCCGCGTGACCGAAAAAAGATCCGGCGGCCCAGGGGGATGCGGGCCGCCGGATGGTGATCGCCCCGTCGCCACGTCCGGGGGGGGAGGGGAGGATTCCTGGGTGGAGATCTCGTGGCGTCGGAGCGGTCTTTCGTTCGGTCGAGCGCGTGCGCTCTCGGAAGGTCGAAACTAGCTCGCGGGGGACGGGCGGGGC
>JAUIEL010000515.1 GCA_030428825.1 bacterium | reverse complement strand
GAGATCAAACCGGGCGCATCGCGCGAGGACGTGAGCGGGTCGGAGACACCTCCCCGTCTCGGCCGCCGCCGTGGCGAACGCGCAGACGTTCCCGAACGCGTTCCAAGCCAGCGCAGCGACTAGGACAGCGGGTCGGAGAGCTCGTCCCTCCTCCGGCCGCCGCCGTGGCAATCGCGAAGACGTTCCCGAACGCGTTCCAAGCCAGCGCAGCGCCTAGGACACGCTCCCGAACGCGTTCCCGAGACCTAATCTGCGACCGACAGCGCTCGGACGGAGCCGGGGGCGAGCGGCGGGGCGTCGAGCGGGGCGAGCGTCTCGGGGTCGATCGCGACGACGGAGCCGTCGGCGGCGCGGGCGAAGAAGAGGTCGATGCGGGTCGCGCGGCCGTGGACCGGGAGGAAGGCGAGACGGCCGTCGTAGCGTCGTTCGACGCCGAGGGTCGCGGTCGCGAAGTCGACCCGGAGGCCGGTCGTCGACTCGCCCCGCGGGTAGAGGAGCTCGCCCGAGGACCGGGCGGCGTTCGGCGAGAAGAGGAGGGCGTCCGCGCCGGCGGGGACCTCGAACGCGTTCTCGAGGGCCATCGTCCGGGCGTCGAGGACGGTGACCGCCCCGCGCCCGCCGTCGAGCAGCACCAGCGCGGCGGCGCCGTCGACCGCCGCCACGCCGAACCGCGACTCGGTCCGGGTCGGCCCCGCGAGCCGGGCGTTGCGGAGATCGGCGACGTCGAGCGCGGTGACGTACCCGACCTCGTCCGAGCGACCGGTGAGCGCGAACAGGTGGCCGTCGACCAGTCGCAGGTCCTTGATCTCGTCCTGCCCCGGACCGCCGACGCCGACCAGGTCGCCCCGTTCGCGCCGGAGGAGGTCGATCTCGAGCAGGTAGAGCCCCGACACCGACACGAAGGCCCGGAGGCCGTCCTCGGTCACGACGAGCTTCCCGCCGTGCGCGCCGAGCGGGTCGAGCAGGAGGTTCGCGACCGGCTTCTCGGTCCGCGCGTCGAAGACGGCGAGGATCCCGACGTCGCCGGCGCCGCCCGCGGACGTGACGAGGACGAACCGGCCGTCGGGGGTCAGCGCGATGTCCCGCACGTCCGGCGCCAGCGGGTGCCCGGTGACGATGCCGGTCGGGTCGTCCGGGACGACGGCGAGCCGGCCGGCGACGCGGTCGGCGACGACGTAGGTCTTGGTCCGCTGCCCGTCCCGGACCGCGCCGCCCGGGAGCCCCGCGCCGAGCTCGCGCGCATCGAGCAGCGTGAACGTGCGCCCGTCCTCCTCGACGGCGACGCGCGAGAGCCAGGCGCCGCCGCTCTCCTCGCCGGTGACGAGGAGCTGCGGGCGATCGATCGTGACGCGCGCGACCGCGCCCTCTCCCGCGCCGAACGTGGCGAGGAACTCGACCGTCTCGCCGGCGACCGCCGGCGGCAGCGAGTACCCGAACCGCGCCGTCCCCGAGGCGTCCGCCCGCTGCGTCTCGAGGGGGACCGCCCCCGCGGGGCCGCCCAGCGCGAGGACCACCTCGGCGTCCGGCGGGACCCGGTCGACGACGATCTCCATCGCCCCCCCGGCGACCGGGTGGACGAAGTCGATCCGCGCCTGCGCCGACAGCTCCGCCGTCGGCAGGAGCAGGGCGAAGGTCGTCGTCAGCCAGAGCGGGAGCGAACGCATCGAGCGGGGTTCTCCTCGGTCCTCGTCGAAGAAGGATATCGGTGGAATCGGCGCCGCGCCGCCCCCGTTTCCCGTGGGATCGAGTACGTGATTCGAGCGACTCGGGAACAGACGAATCGTCACGAATCCGTCACGAATCGACGCGCCGTCGGGACCGTCGTTCCGACACCATTCTCAAGTCACAAAAATGAAGGCACTTACGAGCATCCCGCGCGACGCTCGCGGACCACCCTTCCCCCGACGAGGACCGACCTCCCCCGATAAGGAGACCGGGACCGCCGGCGCGTCCGCCCCGGGGTCCCGGCGTCTCTCGAGTCTGGAGCTGCCCGTGGGGATTGAACCCACGACCTCTTCCTTACCAAGGAAGTGCTCTACCACTGAGCTAGGGCAGCGTTTCCCTCGGTGCGAGGGAAGCGGCGGACTCTACCGCAGGCCGCGCGAGCCTTCAAGCGGCCTCAATCGCCCAGGAGGGCCGCGTACTCCTCCGCCAACGCGTCGAGCGGCCGGGGAGCTCCCTCCTCGTCGAACCGTCGCTCCTCCCCGCTCACCCGGGCCAGCGCGGTGATCGCACGGTAGCGGGAGCGCTCGGCGGACGCCCCCTCTCCCCCCTCCCGCGCCGCCACGGCGAGCGCGTACGGGACGACCGCGTCCGCGCGGAGTCGCCCCCCCGCCACGAGCATCCGCTCGCGGACCCACCACCAGCCGCGCGTCTCGAACCGGTCGGAGGTCGCCTCGAGCGCGAGCGCGTACGCCCGGACGATCCCCTCGTCGACGTCGCCGCGGACCGCTCGCTCGTCGCGGGCGAGCGCCCGGAGCCGCGAGACCGCCGCCGCGGGACGGGCGTACGTCGCCACCGATCCGCTCGACGCGTAGCCGGCGAACGGTTCGAACCGGACCGGACCGCCCCCCGCCTCGAGCCCGTCGACGCGCACGGCGACGCAGAAGTCGCGGCTCGACATCCAGCCGCCGCGTCGCCCGGAGACCGTCCCGTCCTCGTTCGTCTCGGTCCAGGCCGCCTCGTACGGCTCGACCTCGACCCGCGAGATCTCCGCGAGGTCGAGCAGCGACGCGCGCAGCTCGGCCGCCGTCAGCGGCCGTCGACGCACCCGGATCACCCAGACGTCGTCGTGCGGGAAGTCCGACTCCACCTGCCGGCCGTCCCGGAGGATCCGGACGGTCTCGAGCGCGCCCCCCGCCGCCGCGTCCCCCGCGAGACGGCCGATCACGAGCATCTGTCCGTGCCCCGAGCCGTCGAGCCAGACGACCTCGACCTCTCCGAGCCGGACCTCCTCGGCGGCCGGCGGACGGACGCCGAGCCCCTTCGCCTCCTTCCCGACCGCCTCGACCGCTCGCTCACGGGCCGCGGCGAGCGCCGGGTCGTCGGCAGCCACGCGGTCGGCGACGCCCCCGTCGTCCGCCACGAGCGACGCGACCAGCAGCACGAACGTCGACGAGACCGACATGGGGAACCTCCGATCGGGACGACGCGAGCCGACGTCACCGGACGGGGGAACGGGCCCCGAGGGAATCCGGTTCGCCGGTTCCTCGTCCCCGGCTATCTTCCGCACGGTGAAGCTGTTCCATCCGACGACCGTCCTCGGGGTCGCCCTCCTCCTCGTGTCGCTCCTCCAGGTGGCGGTCGGGTCCCGCTTCGACGCCGAGGCGCGCCGCGCGAGCGCCCGCGGCGTGGAGGCGGGCTTCCCGCTCGACGACGCGTGGATCCACCAGGTCTACGCGCGCTCGTTCGCCGAGCACGGTCGCCTCGACTACAACCCCGGCGACGCCGAGGTCGGCCAGTCGAGCCTCCTCTGGGGCGTCCTGCTCGCCCCGGTCCACGCCGCCGCGGACGCCACCGACGTGCCGGTGGCGCGCGCGACGCGCGTCTTCGGGATCGTGGTCTGGATCGCCCTCGCGTTCGCGGTCGCGCTCCTCGTCCTGACGCTGCCGGTCCCCGGCGCGCCGTTCGGAGCGCTCTGCGGGGCGCTCCTCGTCGCGCTCGACCCGGCGCTCGCGTTCGCCGCCGTCTCCGGGATGGAGCCGCTGCTGTTCGCGCTCCTGCTCGTCCTCGCCGCCGCCGCCCTCGTCCGGCGGCGATTCCTCCTCCTCGGCCTCGCCGTCGGCCTCTCGATCCTCGCGCGCCCCGAGGGCCTCCTGTTCGGCGGGATCCTCGTCGTCGCGGCGGCGTTCCGGGGTCCGGATCCCGACCGCGTCGAGGACGGCGCGCCGACCGACGCCCCGCTCGGCCGGTTCCTCCGCGCCGCGATCCCGGCCGCCCTCCTCGCGGGGATCTGGGGGGCGTACTGCGCGACGGTCGCCGGCCGGCCGTTCCCGAACACCTGGTACCAGAAGGTCGCGGACGTCGGGCTCGGCGAGGCGTTCACCGGCGGCCTCGCGCTCCTCGGCGGGACCCTCGCGGGCTCGCCGTTCTTCGAGAGCTACATCGGCTACCTCTTCCTCCTGATCGGCGTCGTCGCGCTGGTCAGCCGCGCGCCGCGGGTCGTCTGGGGCGTGACGATCCTGCTGCCGCCGGTCGCGTTCGTCGCCGTGGCGGGGACGCGCGCGATGCCCGACCCGACGGCGTTCTTCTGGGAGCGGTACCTCACGCCGATGGTCCCGTGGCTGCACGCCGTCACCGCGGTCGGGTACGCCGGCGCCGGCGCGGTCCTCCTCGACCTCCTGCGGAAGTCGCGTCGACCCGCGGGCGACGAGCCGGAGGGCGACGGCGACGACGCGGCGGGGACCGACGCCGCGGCGAAGGACGCGCCGACCGCGGAGGCGCCGGACGAGGACGACCCGGAGGCGACGCCGATCGACCTCCCGAAGGCGCCGGAGCCGCTCCTCGTCCCGGACGTCGTCCTCGCGATCGCCCTCGTGTTCGTCTCGCTCGTCCCGTTCACGCACGCGCCGCGGCGGCTCGCCGAACGCGTCACCGAGTACGGCGCGAACGTGCGCGACGTCGACGCGATGAACGTCCGGGCCGGCCTCTGGCTGCGCGACCGGAGCGGCTTCCCCGACGGGACCGTCGTCGCGTCGCAGGACGCGGGAGCGATCCGCTACTTCGGGCCGTACGAGGTCCTCGACCTGATCGGACTGAACGACCATCGCCTCGTCGACGCCGGGCTCCGGGACGGCACGATCGGACCGTACCTGCAGGAGCGGGCGCCGGAGGTGGTCGTCCTGCTCGACCCCGACCCGGGCGCGGTCGAGTTCGCGCACTGGGCGCGCGCCCGCGGCCTGCGGGAGCGGGCGCGCTTCACGGCGGACGCGTACTCCCTCTTCGGCGAGCCGATCGCGAAGTCGATCGTCGTCCTCGCGCCGTGAACCGGCCGCGCGCCGTCGTCCGGGAGGTCTCCGACGCGTACGCGCGCTGCTTGGTCCGACGCCGCCCGCGCCCGCCCCTCGACGTCGGCCGCGCCCGCGCGCAGCACCGGAAGTACGTCGCCGCGCTCGAGCGGGGCGGCTTCGACG
>JAUIEL010000001.1 GCA_030428825.1 bacterium | reverse complement strand
CCGTCGGCGTAGCTGTGAAGCACCGATCGCCCCACTCGGGGAGTTTATTGTATCAACTGGTGTCCGGACCTCGGCGGCGGCCGCTTCGTCGACGGCGTCGACAAGGGGCTCGGACCGCGGATTCCGGTCCCGGAGGGGCTCGCCGGCCGGATGGCGCTCGTCGTCGGCGTCGACGGCCCGGGGCTCCTCCGCGTCCCGACGCTCGCCGGCGGCGAGAACGCGCTCTCGATCGAGCGGGAGGTCGCGGTCGGCGACGACGGCTCGATCGAGGTCGAGGAGGAGGTCCGGCTCACCGGACACGCCGCGAGCTGGATGCGGAACTGGTTCCGGCGGAACGACGAGGACGGCCGGCGCGCGGGGATGAGCGCCACCATCTCCCCGCACGTCGGCGGCATCGAGCTCGTGCGCCTCGACGCCCGCGCGCTCGAGGCGGTCGACGACCCGGTGGAGATCTCGCTCGCGTACCGGATCGCGGACGCCTGGTCCTCGGCCGACGGCCGGCTCGTGGGGCGCCTCCCGGCCTCCTGGGAACGCCAGTACCTCCTCCCCCGGCCGGTCGCGCGGCGGCGCTCGCCGTTCGCCCTCGAGTTCCCGTACTCGATCACCGCGAAGACCGTCGTCCGGTGCGGCGAGGGGCGGCGGCTGGAGTCCGACGCGCCCCGCGAGGCGGGCGGCGACTCGCGCTTCCTCCGGTGGTCGCGGCTCGACCGACGTGAGCCGACCTGTCTGACGTTCGAGTTCGGGCTCGAGCAGCGCCCCGGACGACACGAGGCGGAGGCGTGGCCCGAGTTCGTCGCGGTCACGGAGCGAGCGATCGACGCCGCCCGCCCCGCGCTGGTCGCCCGGCCGACCGCGTGAGCCTCGACCGCTCGCGCCGCCGGCCGGACGTCGTCCTCGCGGCGACGGACGAGTCTCCCCGGATCACGCCGAGATCGTGACCGCCAGTCCGTTCGAGGCGGAGACGCCGACCGGGGTGGTCGGGTCGGCGACGAACGCCTGCAGGCGGATCGTCCCGAGCGGCGAGGAGAGCGGGACGAGGCCCGGGAGCGTGTACGCGCCGCCGCCGGGGCCGCTCCCCGAGAGCGGGATGAAGAGCTGAAGGAACGGCGGCGCGACCAGGAGGGAGCACGTCCCGCCGATCGGCGTCGACGCGGCGGTCGCGCCGATCAGCGTGACCGACGGCGCGCCGCCGAGGCCGTTCGCCAGCGAGAGCGCGACCTGCCCCCCGAGGATCGGCGCCCCGGTCCACGAGAGCTGCGGCACGAGCTGCCCCGCGCCCGGGCAGCCGTCGCCGTAAGGCTCGATGTCGCCGGCGACGAACTCGGTGATCAGCCCGTACGCCGACACCGTGCCGCTGGTGGAGGTCGGGTTGCCATCGTCCCGGTAGACGCGGTTGATCCCGATCCCCGACGCCGACGACGCGAACGCCCCCGCGAGGCCGCCGCCCGGGTAGGTCGAGGCCCGCATCTCGATGTCCATCAGCAGGTCGCCGAGCGCCGGGTCGTACGTGAACGGCGTGGTCAGCTTCAGCCGCTGGTCGAACGGGTTCGGCGCCCCCGGGTCCCCCGCGAACGCGGGGATGGTCCAGACGCCGTCGAAGACGACGGTCGCGCCGGCGCCGACGTTGTTCGCGAACGTCGCGCTCAACGTGTTCCAGCCGGTCGCGCAGTACGACAGCGTCATCTTGAAGTCGGCGGGCGCGGCGGCGGCGGCGTTGTCGTCGAAGTACCGGTACGCGATCTCGGTGATCACCATGGCGCCCGGGAACTCGCTCGCGGAGAAGCTCTGCTGGTAGTGCCCCGCGCCGGAGACGTACCGGTACGGGAAGCTGTTGTTGCCGATCCCTTCGGCGGCGGCGTACTGGTTCGGCACGACGACGCCGGCGAGGGCCGGGGCGGACGGGAAGGCGAGGGCGACGAGGAGGGCGACGGTTCGGTGGTTCGACATGCCGGCCATCGTACCCCGACGCGGTCGCCCGGGGGGTCAGGGGCCGATCGTGATCGCCAGCCCCTGGGTGGCGGAGAGCCCGATCGGACCGCCGGGGTCGGCGACGAACGCCTGCATCCGGATCGTGCCGGACGGCGCGGTCGGCGGGATCACCGCCGGCAGGGAGTACGTGCCGGCGCCCGGCCCACTGCCGCCGAGCGGGACGAGGAGCGGCAGGACCGGCGGCGAGACGAGCAGGTCGCAGCCGTCCCCGATCGGGACCGACGCCGCCCCCGCGCCGACGAGCGTGACCGAGGCGGCGCCGCCGAGCCCGTTCGAGAGGAGGAGCGAGACCTGCGCGCCGGGGAGCGGGGCCCCGAACCATCCGAGCTCCGGCGCCGACGGCTGACTCCCGGGGCACCCGCTCCCGACCTCCAGGACGCCGGAGGCCGTGAACTCGGTGACGAGGCCCGTCTTCACGAACACCCCGACGGGGCTGGTCGGGTTCCCGTCGTTCGCGAACACGCGACCGACGCCCGGCGCGGTGCCGGTCGCCTCGAACGCGCCCGTCCCGACGCCGAGCGGGAAGGCCGACGACCGCATCTCGACGTCCATCAGGAGGTCGCCGAGCGACGGGTCGTAGAGGAACGTCTTGGTGAGGACGAGGCGCTGCGCGAACCGGTTCGGCGTGAGCGGATCCCCCGAGAACTTCTTGATCGTCCAGACGCCGTCGAACACCACGGTCGCGCCGGGGCCGACGTTGGCGCCGAACGTCGGCGAGAGCGCGTCCCACGGCGACGCGCTGTACGACAGCGTCATCTTGAAATCCGCCGGCGCCTTCCCGTTCGGCTCGTCGTGCAGGTACCGATAGGCGATCTCGCCGATCACGATCGGTCCGGGGAACTGGGACGCGGCGAACGCCTGCTGGTAGCGCCCGGCGCCGGCGGTGAACCGGTACGGGTAGGCGTTGTCGAGCGCCCCCTCCAATGTCTCGTGGACGTTCGGGACCACGACGCGCGGGGGGGCGGCGACGGCCGACGGGAGGGGCGACAGCAGGGCGACGGCGAGGACGGCGAATCGAGCGCGCATCTCGTGGTCCTCCGTTCGCTTCAGGTTCCGATCGTGACCGCGGTCGCGCCCGAGAGCTCGGCCTCGAACGGCCCGCCCGGCCACGGCGCGACCGCCTGGACGTACACCTTGACCGGGACGCCGGCGCCGCCGGCGACGTCGATCAGGAACCGACCGCTCCCGTCGAGCGTCGCCGCCACGACCGCCGGGTCCGGCCACGGAAGGACCGTCCCGCCGAGGAGCTCCGTCGGCTGGTTCGTCAGCGCGGCGAGCAGGAAGACCGGGACGCCGGGGGTGCCGTTCGACACCGCGAGCCGCGCGACGCTCCCCGCCGTGGTCAGGGCGTCGCCGCAGACCTTCAGCTTCATGTTGCCCGGCCCCTCGCCGGTCAGGTCCGGCTGGCAGACCTGGCAGGCGTCGGGGACGCCGTCGTGGCTGAAATCGAGGCTCCCGGGGAGGTTCGGGCACGACGCGGGGAGACCGACGAAGACGCGCACCCTCCCGCGGTCGAAGGTGGCGGTCTGGAACCGCGGCTCGCCGACCACCATGTCGCTCCGCCCGTCGCCGTCGAGGTCGCCGGTGAACGCGAGCGCGGCGCCGAAGTCGGCGAGCGACGATTCCCCGAGGACCGACTGGAGGATCGATCCGTCGACCCCCGACCAGACGCGCGCCATGCCGACCTCGCCGCCGCCGGCGTCCGCGTACGGCGAGGAGGCGCCGACGTCGAGCCGGCCGTCCCCGTCGAAGTCGAATCCGCCGGTCACCCGCCAGCCGAGGCGGTCGTCCGGTCCCGCGCCCGGCAGCAGGAAGAGGGTCGATCCGTCCTTCCCGGAGAAGACGTTCACCGCGCCGGACGTCGGACCGTTCACGTCGGCGAGGATCGCGCCCGCGATCACGTCGGCGTGCCCGTCCTGATCGACGTCCCCCGCGCCGGCGACCGACTGGCCCAGCTGGTCGGCCGGAGCGCCCGCGAACGAGCGCAAGAGCGCGCCGCCGGCGCCGGAGTGGATCGCGACGCGGCCGGAGTTGCCGCCGCCGGCGTTCCCGTGGCACTCGCCGATCACGAGGTCGTCGACGCCGTCGCCGTCGACGTCCCCGGCGCCGTCGATCGAGCAACCGAACGAGGCGAACGCGGACGAGCCGTGGAGAGTGAACAGGGCGGCCCCCGTCTGTCCGGAGAACACGCGGACGCTCCCCGCCTGGTCGCCGCCGTCGTCGTCGCCGGAGGCCGCGACCGCGAAGTCGCGGAAGCCGTCCTGATCGACGTCCCCCACCCCCGCGACGGCGCTGCCGAACGAGTCGCCGGCCGCGTCGCCGTACAGGACGACGACGAGCGCGCCGGTCGCCCCGGAGTGGACCCGCGCGCTCCCCGCGGCGTCCCCGTGGTGGTCGTTCGAGGGAGCGCCGGCGAGCACGTCCGGGACGCCGTCGCCGTCGACGTCGCCGGGTCCCGCGACCCGGCTCATGACGTCTCCCGACGCGGGACCGAGGAAGAAGTGGAGGAGCGACGCGTCGACGCCGGAACGCACCTCGATCCGCCCGGCGTGGGAGACCCCGCCCGAGCCGATCGCGAAGTCGGCGCGCCCGTCGCCGTCGACGTCGCCGAGGCCCGCGACCTCGCTCCCGGTGAGGTCGGCCGCCCCCTCGTCGACGATCGAGTGGAGCGAGACCTGACCGAAGGCGGGGACGGTCGAGACGGCGAACACGACGGCGAACACGGCGGCGGCGCGCGGCGGATGGTACCTCACGGACACTCCTTCTCCTGGACGGCCCCCGAGGGCCCGGCGGCGGCGAGTTCCCTCGGCGGCGAGGATACGGGAAGTCTCGGGCCCGGGGGGAGGTTCTCGCCGGGGAGCGGCCGCCCCAGCGTCCGTCGTCGCGGGTTCGGCGGTCCGCGGCGCCCGCTCAGAACGGCAGGCGCGGCCGCCACCACGGCAGCGTCGGGAAGGTCGGGCGCATGATCGAGTTCACCTGCGCGGGGTCGACGGCGGACGGCTTCGGGAACTCGACGTCGAAGGCGAGGGCGAACCGCTCCGCGTCGAGCAGGTGGAGATCGACGCCGAGATCGGTCCATTCGGTCGAGAACTCCCGCTCCTCCGGGGCGAGCAGCACGAACCCCTGCTCGAGCGAGATGACGTGCGAGTAGATCAGCCGGTCGACGACGTCCGAGAGCATCCGCCGCCGCTCGGCCTCGCGCTCCGCCGGGTCGTCGATCGCCTCGAGCGCCGCCACCTCCCCTTCGATCTCGATCTGCGACAGGACCGCCTCCCGCGCCTCCTGGTTGTCGAGCTCGAGCGTCGTGAGGTACGGCACGATGGTCGGGAACCCGGCCCGGCGGAGGGTGTGGTAGTAGATCGACCAGTCGTTCGCGGGCGAGATCCAGCGCTCGCCGTCCTCGTTCGGCGTGGTGAGGTGGCTGGTCCCGGTCGAGTCGAAGACCGCGAAGCCGCCGGGCGCGATCCGTCGCCGCACGAAGTGGAAGAACTCGCGGCTGTACAGCTTCGCGAGGTCGTAGTCCGCCGCGACCGGGAAGTCGATGTAGATCGCGTCGAAGGTCCGCTCCGACTCCCGGACGAACCGGTAGCCGTCGGTGACGAGGGAGTCGAGCCGCGGGTCGCGGAACGCGTCGCGGTTCGCGCGGTGGAGGACGTCGTTCGTCTTCGCCAGCTCGATCAGCGTCGGGTCGATGTCGACGTGCGTGATCGACTCGATCGCGTCGTACTTCACCAGCTCGCGGAGCAGGAAGCCGTCGCCGCCGCCGAGGAGGAGGACGTCCCTCGGCGGCCGGCCGTTCGCCACGATCGGGACGTGCGCGAACCACTCGTGGTACACCTCCTCGTAGCGGGTGTCCGTCTGGTAGTCGCCGTTCAGGAACAGGACCTGGTCGACCGGGAAGCCGGGGTGACGCGCGAGCTTGTCGCTGTACGCCGGCATCAGCCCGACCGAGAAGTCGGTCTCGACGCGTCGCACGAGGTCGATCTTCTGGTACGGCGAGCTGGAACGGAGGACGTCGGGCAGGTCGTCCCGCGGCGCGAGCACCCCGAACCCGCCCGCGAGCTGGTCGTAGTAGTAGTATCGCTTCAGCAGGTACTGCTCGATCCGACCGAGGTGCAGGAACCCGGCGACGAGGGTCACCGCGAGGCCGGCGATCACGAGCCGCGACAGCCACCGCGCGCGGCGCCCCGCGACGACGAAGGTCGAGACGACCGCCGCGGAGACGAGGTTCACGAGCGCGACGCCGAAGCCGATCGCCGAGAGCGGCAGCGCGGGGAGGAGGACCAGCGGGAACAGGACCGCCCCGACCAGCGAGCCGAAGTAGTCGAGACCGAGGACGACGTTCTCGACCCCCCGGTCGGCGCGGTCCTCCCGGGCGATCCGCATCAGGAGCGGGAGCTCGGCGCCCGTGAGGACGCCGATCGCGATCACCAGCAGCGCCGCTCCTCCGTAGAACGAGGCGATCGCGAGGCCGGCCTGCCCCGTGAGCGTGCAGCGCGCGTAGCCGAGGTGGCCGAGGTGCACGAGCGGCACGACCGCCGCGCCGAGGGCCGTCAGCGCGAGCTCGATCCGCACCAGCGTCGGCCACGGCCCGCGCCGACCGAGCCGCCGGCTCCACCAGGCCCCGAGCCCCATCGCCCCGAGGAAGGCGCCGATCACCATCGAGTACCAGACGACGGTGTTCGCGGCGAGCATCGCCATCGTCTGCGCGATCAGGAGCTCGTACAGGATGCTGCAGGCCGACAGGGTCACCGCGAGCACGAACACCGCGGTCGGCGCGCGGGGCCGGGCCGCGTCGGACTCCCGACGCGGGAGGACGGCGTCCGCGAGGTGCGAGCGGTTCGGCGGAGACGCGCTCATCCCGAGACTCCGCGTTCGACGACCCGGAGCACGCCCTTCTCCGCGCCCAACCGTTCGGCCATCACGCGCAGGCCCCGGTCGGCGTCCATGTCGGCCGAGCAGGTGAAGAAGTCGACGGCGACGTAGCGCCGCTCCGGCCAGGTGTGCACCGCGACGTGCGACTCGGCGATCAACATCGCCGCCGTCACGCCGTACGGCTCGAACTGGTGCGACGTCACCTCCAGCGGGGTCGCGCCGGAGGCGGCCACGCCGGCCTTCAGCGCCGCCACGACGGTGTCGACGCGCGCGATCCGGGCCGGCGCGCACCGCAGGAGCTCGGCGAACAGGTGGCGCCCGACGACGTCGGTCGGCGCCGGGGCGGCGGGAGGGGACTCAGCGATCCAGGTACAGGTCAAGGCTGAACTCGTTGATGGAGGGAGCCGCGACGATGCAGCCGACGAGGACGAGCAGGAGCGCCGCCTGGACCCCCAGCAGCCGGCGGTGCCGGGGCCGGACGGACGGCTCGACCCGGCGGCGGAACGCCCCCAGGGAGAGGCCGACGGCGGCGTTCAGCGCGGCCACGACGAACGTCGTCGGGATCAGGCCGAGGCGGGGATAGAAGAAGAACGCGAACGTGACCGTCCCCAGGAACGCGCCGACGTAGTCGACGCCGAGGACGCCGCTCGCGGCGTGGGGGTCGTGGCGGGAACGGAGCTCGATCAGCAGCGGGATCTCGAGCCCGGAGAGGACGCCGATCGACACGATGAGACCGTGCGCGAGGAGCCAGAACAGCGGCCCCGGGACGCCGGCCGCGTCGGCGACGCAGAGGAGCAGCACCGCCCCCGCGCCGAGGACGGTGAGGGCGAGCTCGACGATCTGCAACGAGACGACCGGGCGCGCGAGGACGCGGGCCTGGGCCAGCATCGCGCCGATCCCCATCGAGACCAGGTAGAGCCCCATGGTGACGCTGTACCGGAGGACCGTGTTCCCGAGGAACGCGGAGAGCGCCTGCCCGAGCAGCAGCTCGTAGACGATGCTGCAGAACGCCAGGACCAGCGTGAGCGGGGGGACGATCGCGTCCGCCGCCCCCGGCGCCGGGGGGGGCGGCCCGCCGGTCGGCGTCGGACGCGCCGACGGCGCGACGGGGGACGCCGCGGGGCGGCCCGCACCCTCGCGGCAGCAGCGCTTGAACTTCCGACCGCTGCCGCACGGGCAATCGTCGTTGCGCCCGACGGGCGCGGACCTCTCGCGCCGACGGACCTTTTCCTGCGTCACGAACACCTCCGGACCGGCATCCCATTCGTTTCGACACGAAAGACTGGCCCGTCACCAGTCCTCGGCCGGACGCGCGCGGAACTCGACCGAAAACCGACCTGAACCGCAATATTCCGCGATGTCGGCGGGACCGGAGGCCGGACCCGCCCTCCGACCGGTCGCGTTTTTCATTCGTGTCGAACAGTTTGAACGGAGGGAACGTCCCTTCGCTCAGCGGGGCGCGACCTCCACGGCCACGGCGCCGTCGCCCCCGTCCCCGAACGAGATGGCGACCGGAAGGAACCGCTCGATCACCGCGGCGTTCGTCGAGCAGTGCGGCGTGACGGCGACGGTCCGGAAGCGCCCGCCGCGGGAGAGCGCGAGCGGGAGCAGGAGCTGGTCGGCCAGGTGCTCGCCGACGGGCGCGTCGGCGGCGAGGTACCGCCGCACCCCGTCGACCGCCCGCCGCGAGACGACCTCCGCCTTCACGCCGAGCGCACCGAACGACGTCACGACCTCGGCGACGCGCTCGGCCTCGACCTCGATCGAGACGACGTTCCCGGGTCCGAGCGCGTCGCACCTCTCGATGCCGATCTCCTCGTCGCGCCACCCGAGCTTGCTCCGCAGGACTCGAAGCTCGCGCTCGCCGACGTGATCGGGGAGGTTCGCCACGCGCACGCACGCCCGCCGACCGACGACCTTCCCTCGCGTCTCCAACTCGAGCGGGCGGAGCGGCTCCCCGCCGGCGACCTCGACGACGAACCGACCGCCGCCGGCGGGGAAGAAGCCGGGTCGCTCGAGCGTCGCGTCGACCTTCGCTCCCATGCGTCGCACGATCGGCAGGAACGCGCGGGCGAGGAACTCGAACGTCGGCGCGGCCGGGTTGTGCGTCCCGCCCTCGAAGACGACGCGCGATCGGCCGGGCGCGACGAGGAGGATCGGCAGCACGGTCTGGAACACGAGGCACGCCGAGCCCGCGGTCCCGACGGAGAAGCGGTCCTCGACCCGGACGGGCGGCCCCGGCTCGAACGACAGCTCGCCCGAGCCGGGGGTCGCGCCCTCCACCGTCGCGCCGCAGGCCACGGCCGCCGCCCGGACCGCCGTCAGGTGCTGCCGCAGGAGGCCCGATTTTCGCCGGCCGGCCCGGATCCTCGTGATCCGGAAAGGCCGGCCGGTCACCGCGGAGAGCGCGAGCGCCGAGCGGAGGACCTGCCCTCCACCCTCGCCGCGCGAGCCGTCGATCGTGATCGGGTCGGCGTCGTTCACCATCGTCAACCCTTCACGCAGACGACCTGCTTCAGCGTGTGGACGACCTCGACCAGGTCCTCCTGCGCCGCCATCACGGCGTCGATGTCCTTGTACGCCATCGGCGTCTCGTCGAGGACCCTCGGGTCCTTGCGGCACTCGACGCCGACCGTCGCGGCGCGGTGGTCCTCCACCGTGAAGCGCTTCCTCGCCGCCGTCCGCGACATCGTGCGCCCCGCGCCGTGCGAGCACGACTCGAAGCTCTCCGGGTTGCCTCGGCCGCGCACGATGTAGGTCCGCGCCCCCATGCTCCCGGGGATGATGCCGAGCTCGCCGGCGCCCGCGCGGACCGCTCCCTTGCGCGTGACGAGGAGGTCCTCGCCGCCGTGTCGCTCGCGCGCCACGTAGTTGTGGTGGCAGTTCACCGCCATGACGTCCGCCGAGAACGCCGGGAGCGAGCGCTCGCGCGACAGCGTCCCCAGCACCTGGGCCATCATCAGGCGGCGGTTCGCCGTCGCGAAGTCCTGCGCCCACTCGACCGCCTCGACGTAGTCGCCGAAGTGCTCGGTCCCCTCCTCGAGGTACGCGAGGTCCCGGTCCGGCAGGTTCGCCACGTGAACCCCCATGTCCGCCTTCGCCAGCTCGATGAAGTACGTCCCGATCCGGTTGCCGACCCCCCTCGAGCCGGAGTGCAGCACGATCCACACGGCGTCCGCCTCGTCGAGGCAGACCTCGATGAAGTGGTTGCCGGTCCCGAGCGTGCCGAGGTGCGGCAGGTGGTTGCTGTTCCGGATCCGCCCGTGCTTCTCGGCGATCCGCTCGAAGCGCGGGCCGAGATCGCGGTTCCAGACCTCGACCTGAGGCGCCGGCGGCTCTCGGAACGCGCCGCGGTCGTTCCAGGTCCGGCCGCTCGTCCGTCCGTGCGGGACCGCGCGCTCGATCGACGTGCGGATCCGCTTCAGGTCGTCCGGCAGGTCGGCCGCGGCGAGCGTCGTCTTCACCGCCATCATCCCGCAGCCGATGTCGACCCCGACCGCGGCCGGGACGATCGCCCCCTTCGTCGGGATGACCGAACCGATCGTCGCTCCCTTGCCGAGGTGCACGTCCGGCATGACCGCGACGTGACCCCGGACGAACGGCAGGCTCGCGATGTTCCGGAGCTGCTCCCGCGCCTCCGGCTCGACCGGGACGCCGCGCGTCCACGCCTTGATCGGGACCGACTGGCCGGGGTCGTGGAAGACCTCGTACGGGGTGTCGTCGTGAGGGGTCGCCATGGGTGTCTCCATCGGGCGGGGGGTCAGGTATCGCCGGGACTCAGGCAGACGCCGTGCCGAACCGACCCGCTCCTCGAGCGACCCACACAAGTAGATTGTGACTCAGGGTCTAGCGCAATCCCCCGCTCCGGCGCGGCGAGCGCGATCGGACGAGTTGCGCGCCTGTCGTCTCGACTCTTATCCTGTGGTCTATCCTCCTGCCGAGGGAATCGCGCGGGGTCGCGCCGACCCCGCCTCCGCACGCCACCTCTTCGACGGACTGCCCGCATGCGCACGGTCGTCTTCGGCTTCCTGGGGACCCAGCTCGACTCGGCGCCGCCCGGCCCGAAGCGATGGGAGCGGTGGCGTCCGACGGTCGACCTCTGCCGTCAGGACGACCTCGTCGTCGACCGACTCGAGCTCCTGTCGGACGCGCGTCACGCGGACCTCGCCCGGCAGGTGGAGGCGGACCTCCGCTCGGTCTCGCCGGAGACGGAGGTCCGCCACCGCGCCGTCGACCTCGACGACCCCTGGGACTTCGAGGAGGTGTACGCCGCGCTGCACGACCTGGCGCGGACGCTGTCGCTCGACCCGGACGAGGAGCGGCTCCTCGTCCACATCACCACCGGCACCCACGTCGCCCAGATCTGCCTCTTCCTCCTGACCGAGTCGCGACACCTCCCGGGACGGCTCCTCCAGACCTCCCCGCCAAAGCGCGCCGACGGCCGCCCCGGCCGGTACTCGATCATCGACCTCGATCTCTCCCGGTACGACCGGCTCGCCGCGCGGTTCGAGGACGAGCATCGTGAGAGCACCGCGTTCCTGAAGGCGGGCATCGAGACGAGGAGCGCCGCGTTCAACCGCACGATGGACCGGCTCGAGCGAATCGCCACCCGCTCGCGCGCCCCGATCCTCCTGACCGGACCGACGGGGGCGGGGAAGTCCGCCCTCGCCCGCCGCATCTACGAGCTCCGTCGCTCCCGCCGCCTCGTCGACGGTCCGCTGGTCGAGGTGAACTGCGCCACGCTGCGCGGCGAGCAGGCGATGCCGGCGCTCTTCGGTCACACCAAGGGCGCGTTCACCGGCGCGACGACCGCGCGGGCCGGCCTGTTGAAGAGCGCCGATCGCGGCGTGCTGTTCCTCGACGAGATCGCGGAGCTCGGCGCCGACGAGCAGGCGATGCTGCTCCGGGCGATCGAGGAGCGACGCTTCCTCCCCGTCGGCGCGGACCGCGAGGTCGAGAGCGAGTTCCAGCTCCTCGCCGGGACGAACCGCGACCTCGGGGCGGCGGTCCGCGACGGCCGGTTCCGGGAGGACCTGCTCGCCCGCCTCGACCTCTGGACGTTCGACCTCCCCGCGCTCCGGGATCGCCGCGAGGACCTGGCGCCGAACCTCGAGTACGAGCTCCGCCGCGTCGCGGAGGAGAGCGGCCGTCGCATCACCATGAACCGCGAGGCGCGGGACGCCTTCCTCCGGTTCGCCGCCGACCCGACGGCGACCTGGGACCGGAACTTCCGGGATCTGAACGCGGCGGTGACGCGGATGGCGACCCTGGCGACGAGCGGGCGGATCGGATCGGGCGAGGTCGACGAGGAGATCCTCCGCCTCCGCGCGTCCTGGCGCTCCGGCGTGCGGCCGGCCGGCGACGACGACGGGGAGGCACGACTCCGGGACGCGCTCGGCGACGACCGCGTCGAGGCGCTCGACCGCTTCGACCGGGTCCAGCTCGCCGACGTCCTGCACGTCTGCGCCGAGTCGGCCACCCTCTCCGAGGCGGGACGGACCCTCTTCGCCGCCTCCCGCGCCCGGCGGCGCTCGCGGAACGACGCGGACCGGCTCCGGAAGTACCTGGCCCGCTTCGGGCTGTCGTTCGAGGCCGTCTCCTCCCGTCCCGCGGGCCGTCCCGCGGACTGAACCGCGGCGTTCACCCCGGGTCGTTCGCGGGAAGCGGCCCTCAAGAGCCCCCCTCCGGTTGGTCGATCGTCTCTCCGAGAAGTCGATGCCGCCGAGGTGCCCGCGCGAGCATGGCCGTCACCGAGATCCCCCCCATCCCGGCCGGACCCCGGCCCGGCGAACCGCTCGACGCCGACGGCGAGGGCGGCCCGCACGCCGCGTGGATCGGTCTGTTCGCCGAGTTCGTCAAGCTGACGGCGCTGCTCCCCCCGTCGAACGAGCGCGTCCGCGAGACCGCCGAGCGCTGTCTCGAGGCGTTCCGGGCCGCGTTCGAGGAGCGCGAGGAGCTCGAGTTCACGCTCGACAAGGGACGCGTCCGGTGCGAAGAGACGACGGTGGTGGTCGACTACCGGCCGAGCCTCCGGTGGCTGGTCGAGCGCCTCGACCGGACCGGCGTCGCCTGCCTCCGGTTCTCGCCGGCGCTGACCCGCGCGTCGCTGCTCGAGTTCTGCGCGCGGCTGCAGGAGAACTGCGGCAACCTCCGCGCGTCGGTCCTCTTCTCGGACCTCTGGCCGACGGAGTTCGCGGGCCTGCGGCCGATCGAGCGTCGGTTCGACGGGGCGTTCCCGGTCGGCGCGGGCGCGGGCGGGACCGTCGCCACGCGGTGGAAGACCGCCAGCCGACAGGGGCAGATGCTCGCGGAGATGCTCGACTCGGACGAGTCGCTGCAGGGGCGGCTGGACGAGCTGCAACGGGTCCTCGAATCGTCCGCCCCGGCGGCGCCCTCGGACGAGCCGCGGCGGAAGGTCGACCTCATCGGTCGCCTGATCAACCTCCTCCCGGCCGAGGCGATGGCCGACCCGAGCCGGATGCGGGAGATGGCCGACGAGCTCCTGAGCCGGATCACGGACGCGATCGCCGGCGGCGTCCCCGCGTCGGACACCGCGCAGGTCGACCACCTCCTGCATCGGGTCAGCCGGAAGTACTTCTTCCGTCCGGCGGAGACCGCGCCGCGCCCGAAGCCGCTCGCGTTCGCCCCGCCGGCCGAGGCGGCGGCGCCCCCGCCGGCGGAGATCGGGACCCGGACCGAGACCGAGGAGCGGGTCGACGAGATCCTGGCCGAGCTCGACGGGATCGCCCCCCTCGCGAAGGAGCGCCACCTCCTCGACCGCGTGACCGACGAGCTCGAGCGGCTCGGCGTCCTCCTCCACTTCTTCGTCCGGCTCGAGGACGAGGAGCTGGTGGAGCGGCTGCGCGGGTTCCTCGTACCGTCGCTCGCGCCGGCGATCCCGGGCCGGAGCGCCCTCCTGCAGGCGCACATCGCCCAGGCCCGCGACCGGTTCGAGGCGGCGCTGGAACGACGCCAGCTCCACCGGCTGTTCGACCTCCTGTGCGATCCGAGCCTGAAGTCGCTCGCCGAGGAGTCGCGGCTGTTCGGCGTCGAGAACGTGGTGGAGGTCTTCCCGGCGACGTTCCACTCGTTCCTCGACTCGCTCGACGCCGAGCGGGAGGTCGACCTCGACGCGCTCGTGGAGGTCTGCGCTCGGATCGGACCGGCGCGGATGCGCGACGCGTCGTCGCACCTCGCGCTGGAGGGCGGGTTCTCCCGACACGGCCGGACCGCGAAGGTCCTGCGGCGGCCGCGACCGGAGCTCGTCTCGCTCTACCACGTCCTCCTCCGCGCCGAGCCCGCCGCCGCGCCCGCGGTGGCGGAGGCGCTCCGCGCGCTCGACCTCGACGCGCGCCTCGCCGGCCCGCTCCGGATCCTCTCGGACGAGGAGGTCCCGGTCGAATACCTGCTTGCGATCACGACCGAGCGCTCGCGACAGGAGGGGGACGAGCCGCGGGTCGAGGCGGCGGCCGGACTCCTCGCCGAGTTCGTGACGAGGACCGACGACGCGAGCGCCGCGAGACGTCTCGAGGCGATCCCGCTGCTCGGGGTCTTGCGGTGCGAGGCCGCGCGGAAGGCGCTCGAGGAGATCTCCTCGACCCGCCGCCGGTTGCTCGCGCCGTCCGAAGGGGAAGCGTATCGGGAGGCCGCGCGGCGCGCGCTCTCCCGGTACGAGACGTAGGAGCGGCGGATGTGCCGGTTGGACGAACGAGAGAGGATCGAGGGGATCACCGCCTTCGTCGACGAGCTGGTGGTCGGGATCATCAACTCCGGCATCTACTGGACGCAGCACCCGCGCGTCGAGACGTCGGTCCGCGAGCTCGCGCGGATGGTGAACGAGCACTGTGACGGAACGGACGAGCCGTCGCTGTCCCTCACGATCATCGATCGTTGCATCGTCCACCAGGGGCGCGCCCTGCTCGGCGCCTCCCTGAGCGCGCCGAAGCTGATGAAGCCGCTCGGCGAGCTGAAGGCGGGCGGGTTCGAGTTCGACCACGGCGTCGACGCGAGCGACTTCACCCTCCTCCTCCAGCTGCTGACCGACCGCCGGCGAAGACCCGAGTCGCGCGAGGACGCCAACGCCGCGCTCGCCGCGAGCGGCTGCGGGAAGATCCGCCTCCTCGGCCGGATGGTCGGCGCGGTGGGGCCGACCACGCCGGTCGCCACGATCACGCCGGAGGGGGACCGGTTGCGGGCCGGGACGACCCTCGACGTCCCGCAGCAGGTGTACCAGGGGCTGGTCGACTCGTTGCAGACCACGATGATGCAGGTCTGCTGCGGCGACTCGCTCGAGCTCGGCGCCGTCGGCTCGATGGTCCAGGAGGTCCTGACGACGCTCGACGACGACCCGAAGGCGATCCTGAACCTGTCGCGGTACGAGAACTACGACGCGTACACCTTCGGACACTCGATCCGCGTCTGCATCCTCGCGCTGAACTTCGCGCGGAACTTCACGAGCGACGAGGAGACGCTCGAACGGATCGGCGTGGCGAGCCTGATGCACGACGTCGGCAAGGCGAAGCTCCCGTTCGAGCTGCTCCACTCCACCGAGGTCCTCTCGGCGGAGGAGCGGACGGAGATGCAGAAGCACACGATCCACGGCGGGGAGATCCTGCTCGAGCAGACCGAGTGCGACCCGCTGGCGGTGACCGTCGCGTTCGGCCACCACCGGACCGAGGACGGCCGGGGCTACCCGAGGACGACGGTCCCCCTCCCGCTCTCGACCCTCACCCGCATCGTGAAGATCTGCGACGTCTACGAGGCGCTCACGGCCGTCCGCCCGTACAAGCAGGCGATGTCCCCGACGCGGTCGTACAAGCTGATGCTCTCGATGGACGGGCACTTCCACCGCCCGCTGCTGCGCCGCTTCATCGAGCTGAACGGGATCTTCCCGAACGGCAGCCGCGTCCGCCTGAGCACCGGCGAGACCGCGCGGGTCGAGTCGCAGACCGACGCCCCCGCCCTCCCGATCGTCACGGTGGAGTCGACCCCGGACGGCGACGCCCTGGACGAGGCCGACCTCCGCACCGTCGACCTCCGCCGCCCTCCGGACGACCGGTCGATCACGGTCGCCGACGAGCTCCTCGCCGCCCCGGCCGCCGCGACCGCGTCCGCGTGAGCCGAGGAGACGCGAGGACGGCCGCCGACCCCACGGGAGGGGCGGGCGGCCGCCGGACGGTCCGCGCCGGGCGGCCGGCTCAGGGCGTGGTCGCCGCGACCCCGTTCGAGGCGGAGTAGCCGAACGGCGCGACCGCGTCGGCGACCCACGCCTGGAAGTAGAACGACGTGTCCGAGGGGACGGTCGCCGGCCACGGCGCGGTGAGCGAGAGCGCGCCGGTCGGGTCGGTGCCGAGACCGACGATCATCAGGTCGGGCGCCGGCACGAGGATCCCGCCGCTCGTCTCGACGTCGACCTTCGTGAGCCCGACGAACAGCAGGACCGCCGCGTCCGGGGCCGCGTTCGACAGGGCGAGGGTCGTGGGGGCGCCCGGGACGAGGTCGCCCGATCCGGCGAGCTCCGGCGCGCCGCTCACGCCGGCGAGCGCGTTCTCCGCGTCGATCCACATGCCGCCGAGCCGGACCACGGTCACCGCGCCCCGCTCGGGACCGCCGTCGTCCGCGCCCGGCGAGCCGACCAGGACGTCGTCGATCCCGTCGCCGTCGAGGTCGCCGAGGGCGCAGACGCTCGCGCCGAAGAAGTCCTCGAACTGCGGCGGCGCGGCGAGCCCGCCGTACCCCGCGGAGACCAGCGACTCGTCGGCGACATCCCCGGACGCGTCGAGGCAGAGGGTCCAGATCCCGCCGGTCACGCCGTCCGCCCAGTGGGCGCCGACCACGAGGTCGTCGATCCCGTCCTGGTCGACGTCGCCGATCGCCGTGACGTCGCTGCCGAACCGGCTGCCGTTCTGGAACGACCCCTGGAAGCCGCCGGAGGTCTGGCTGATCTTCCGATGCGACAGGACCGTGCCGTCGGCGTTCAGCGACAGGACGTACACCGCGCCGAGGTTCAGCCCGCCGTCGTCGTCGTACACCGCGCCGACCGCGAGCTCGTCGCGCCCGTCCTGGTCCTGGTCGGGGATCCGGCCGAGCCCGGCGCCGAACCGGACCGCCCCCGGGTCGAAGCCGAGCGCCGCGCTCTTCGGGGCGAGCTTCGTCGTCGCCGTGACCGCGCCGGCGGAGGTGAGCGAGAGGACGTAGACCGAGCCGCCGAGGTACGTCCCCTCGTCGTCGCCCGGGGCGCCGACCGCGAGCTCGGTCACGCCGTCCCCGCCGAGGTCGCCGAGCGCGGCGAGCGAGGCGCCGAACTCGTCGGAGCTCTTCAGCCCGCCGGCGAACCCGCCGGAGATCTCGCTGATCTTCGCGGTCGACCTCACCGTGCCGTCGGGGTTCAGGAAGCAGATCCAGACCGCGCCGTAGTGGATGACCGGCAGGAACGCGCCGTCGGAGTCGCCGGGAGCGCCGACCGCGAGGTCGACCACGCCGTCGCCGTCGAGGTCGCCGATCGCGTCGACCGCGGCGCCGAACTGGTCCTCGTCGGAGAGCGCTCCGAACCCGCCGCTCAGGTGCGCGAGCTTCCGCTCGGCCTTCACCGTTCCGTCGGCGTTCAGCATCAGCACGTGGACGGCGCCCCGGTCGACGCCGCCGGTGTCGTCCCCCGGCGCCCCGACGGCGACGTCGACGACGCCGTCGCCGTCGAGGTCGCCGAGGGAGGCGACCGACGCGCCGAAGCGGTCCTCGTCGGCCAGGGCGGCGACGAGCCCGCCGGTGCCGTGGGCGATGCGACTCTCGCCGACGGCGGTGCCGGGAGTGCAGTCGTTCTCGGCGCGGGCGGCGGAGGGGAGCGAGGCGGCGGCGAGGAGGGAGAGGGCGAGGGCACGGTTCATGACGAATCTCCGGTGTCCGTGGGGATCGTTCTCGGTTCGAACCGACCCGCGAGGTTCGCCGGCGGAGGGGCAGGGAATTCCGACGTTTTCTCGCGGATCGCCCCGGACCGCGCCGCGCCTCCGCCGCCCCCCGCCGGCATCCCCTGCGTCGCTTCGGTATCCTCCGCGCCATGGATGGGACCGACCCGGTCACCGGCCCCCTCTCCCGCCTCGGCGAGGGGGACCGGGAGGCCGCGCAGGAGCTGTTTCCGATCGTCTACGACGAGCTGCGCCGGCTCGCCGCCGCGCACCTCGGCCGGGAGGCGTCCGGCCACACCCTCCAGCCGACGGCCCTCGTCCACGAGGCGTTCCTGAAGCTCGTCGGGCAGGAGCGCGCGATCTACAAGGACCGCGCCCACTTCCGGGCCGTCGCCTCGACCGCGATGCGGCGGGTGCTCGTCGACCACCAGCGCGGCCGCGGGGCGGCGAAGCGCGGGGCCGACCGGAAGGTGACGCTCCACGACGAGCCGGCCGCGGAGGACGCCGCGGAGGTCGACCTCGTCCGTCTCGACCGGGCCATCGAGGCGCTCCGGGCCCGTTCGCCGCGGCAGGCCGAGGTCGTCGTGATGCGGTTCTTCGGCGCCATGTCGGTCGAGGAGGTCGCGACCGTCCTCGACGTCTCCGAGCGGACGGTCAAGGGGGACTGGCGGCTCGCCCGGGCGTGGCTCACGCGCGAGCTGGAGCGCGCGGGGTGAGCCGGCACGACCGCGTCTCCGAGCTGTTCGTCCGCGCGCTCGACGTCCCGGCGGACGAGCGTCGCGCGTGGGTCGAGGCGGAGTGCGGCGACGACCCGGCGGTGCGCGAAGAGGTGCTCGACCTGCTCGCCCGGGACGCCGGCGCGGCGGTCGTCGACGACCCGGTCGTCGACACGGACTGGGACCGCGCGCTGCTCGAGGAGGCCGGGGCGGTCGACGACGAGCGGCCGGAATCGATCGGGGGATACCGGATCGTCGGCCTCCTCGGCGAAGGGGGCATGGGCCGGGTCTACCTCGCGCGCCAGGAGAACCCGGATCGCGAGGTGGCGCTGAAGGTCCTCCGCCCCGGCGTCGCCTCGAGGCAGGTCGTCCGTCGCTTCGAGGCGGAGGCGCGGCTGCTCGGGCGGCTCCGGCACCCCGGCATCGCGCAGATCCACGAGGCGGGCGTCGAACGGACCGCGCGGGGGGCGCGGCCGTACTTCGCGCTCGAACGGATCGAGGGCCCGCCGATCACCGAGCACGTCCGCCGTCACGCGCTCGGCCCGCGCGAGGCGCTGGCGCTGGTCGCCCGGGTCGCCGACGCCGTCCACCACGCGCACCAGCGCGGCGTGATCCACCGCGACCTGAAGCCGGCGAACGTCCTCGTCGACGCCGAGGGTCGGCCGAAGGTGCTCGACTTCGGCGTCGCGCGGCTCGAGGACGACGACCGCTCGACGACGCTCCTGACCCAGGTCGGCCAGATCGTCGGCACGCTGCCGTACATGAGCCCCGAGCAGCTCCGCGGCGACCCGGACGCGATCGACGTCCGCTGCGACGTCTACGCGCTCGGCGTGCTCGCCTACGAGCTCCTCGCCGGCCGGCTCCCCCACGACGTCGTCGGGAAGCCGATCACCGAGGCGGCGCGCGCGATCCTCGAGGAGCCGGTCCCGCCGCTGACGCGCGCGGTGAAGGGGCTCTCCGGCGACGTCCAGGTGATCGTCGAGCGGGCGCTCGCGAAGGAGAAGGAGCGCCGCTACCCGTCCGCCGCCGCGTTCGCCGACGACGTGCGCCGCCACCTCCGCCACGAGCCGATCGCCGCCCGCGGGGACGGATCGCTCTACCTCCTCCGGACGTTCGCCCGCCGACACCGCTCGCTCGTCGCCGGCGCCGCCGCGGCGCTCCTCTCGCTCGCCGTCGGCCTGGTCTGGGCGCTCACCGAACGCGCCCGCGCCCTCGAGGCGCTCGACGTCGCCGACGGCGAACGCCGGGCCGCGGTCGCCGCCCGCGACGCGTCGGACGCCGTCACGCGCTTCCTGGCCGGACTCTTCTCGGCCGTCGACGCGAACGACCTGGGGCGCGAGGTGCTCGTGACCGACGTCCTCGGCCGGGCGTCCTCGCGGCTCGAGGCGGACGTCGGCCGCCACCCGACGGTCGAGTGGCGCCTGCAGCACACGCTCGGCGCGGCGTACCTCGCGCTCGGGCGGCCGAAGGAGGCGGCGCCGCACTTCGCGCGCGCGTGGGCGCTGCGGGCCGATCGGGAGGAGCGCGATCCGCTCGAGGTCCGGTCGCTCGGCCGCGACCACGTGAAGGCGCTGATCGGCAGCGGACGGCTGGAGGAGGCGCGGGAGGTCTGCGGCGCGATCCTCGCGGAGAGCGAGCGCGACCTCGGCTTCGAGCATCCGGCGACCCTCGAGCTCGCGCTCCTGCACGGCCTCGTCCTCTCGGAGAGCACGCACCGGCGCGAGGGGGACCGGCTGGTCCGGCGCGTCCTCGACGTCCACGAACGATCCGACCCGAGCCCGCTCGACGAGACCGGCGTGATCTCGCTCCATCGGGCGATGAGCGGCGTCGAGCGCCGGGCCGGGAACCCCGAGGCCGCGCGGGCGCATCTGGAGGAGGCGATCGGGATCGCGACGGCGGTGCACGGTCCGGCGCACACGATCACCGTCGGGCTCGAGGCGTCGTTCGCCGGTCGACTCGTCGAGGCCGGCCGCATCGGCGAGGGGATCGAACGGCTCGAGCGGCTGCGCGCCCTGGTCACCGAACGGCACGGCCCGGCCCACCCGCGGACGCGGCAGGTGGTCGAGGCCCTGTTCGACGCCCACGCGCGCCGCCGCGACTGGGCGAAGGTGGAGGAGCTCCGCCTCGCCTCGCTCGACCACGTCGTGGCCGCGTACGGGGCGGACTCCGCGGACGCGAACGACTCGCGCCGCGGGCTCGCCGTCCTCTACCTGACGCTCGGTCGGATCGAGGACGGCCTCCGGTTCGCGCGGGAGGAGGCGGCCAGTCGGGAACGGATCGGCGGTCCGGACGACGCGGGGACGCTCGCCGCCCGCTCCCTCCTCGCGACGCTCCTGATGATGACGCGCGACGGCGCCGCCGAGGCGGAGGAGATCTGCCGCGACGCGCTGGAGAGGTGCCGGGGGCGCGAACTCCTCGCCGCACGCGACCTCCGGTCCACGCTCGCCGGCGCGCTCCGGCGACGGGGAAGGAACGCGGAGGCGGCGCGCGTCTACGAGGAGGAGATCGCGCGGATCGAACGCGAGGACGGCCCGGACGACCACGCGCTGATCGGCCTGCGGCAGAGCCTGGCGCTCACGCGGTTCCAGACGGGAGAGATCGACGAGGGGGTCCGCCTCATGGAGCGCGCGGTCGAGCAATCGCTGGCGCGCCACGGCGCCGAGCACCCGACGACCCTCCGGCTGGAGCAGACGTTCGGCTCGGCGCTGGCGAGCGTCGGCCGGTTCTCGGACGGTCTCCCGCACCTGCGGCGCGCGGCGCGGGGGCTCGAGCGAACGCTCGGGACCGAGAGCGCGCACACCCGCCACGCGCGCGCCGACCTCGAGCAGTTGGAGAAGATCCTCGCCGAGGAGGCGGAGCGGACCGGCGGTTGACCGGGCGCCGGGTCAGAGTCCGATCACGATCTCCAGCCCGCGCGACGACGCGACGCCGAGCGGCGCGATCGGGTCGGACTGCAGGAGTTGGAGCACGACCTTCAGCTGGCAGAGGTTCGCGTCGTTCGGGATCGGCAGGGGGAGGAGGAACCCGGCCGACGAGAGCGGGAGGGTCGGGCTCGCGAGCGGCTGCACCAGGAGGTCACCGCCCCAGAAGCCGGGGATCTGCGCCGGCGCCGCGCCGACGAACAGGATCGCGGTCTGCGGGGCCGACGACGAGCTGTCGACGTCGAGCGCGGGGGCGGTGCCGGCGATCGGGGGACCGACGAGGCGCAGCTCCGGGAGTCCGGTCTCGCCCGCCACGCCGCTCCCGTAGTGCGACCACCCGCCGGGGCAGGCCGACGGGGTCCGGAAGTCGCAGCCGCGCAGGTCGGGGACGCCGATCGGACCGATCGGGGTCGCGAGCCCCGTCCCGACGTCGATCGTGTGGAGGTCGTGCCGGCCGCCGTAGAGCGTCCCGGCTCCGTCCGCGGTCAGGAACTGCATGTCGAGCAGCGACCCGCCGGCCGGACCGACGTCGGTGTGGGCGCCGCTCGACGTGTCGAGCCGAACGAGCCCCTTCCCCGGGAACGACGGACTGCCGCCGTCCCACGCGTAGAGGACGCCCCCCGCGAAGGCGAGCGAGTGGACGCCGGTCACGCCGGTCTTCCCGACCGGCGTCGAGATACCGGTCGGGACGTCGATCCGGTGCAGCACGTCGGACGGCGAGGCGTCGACGACCACGTACAGCGCGTCGCTCACGTCGAACGCCATCCCGCGGACGTCCCCCGGCGCCGTGATCCCCGTCGGCTGCGCCAGTCCGCTCGTCCCGTCGATCGTGACGAGACTCCAGGAGAAGTTGCCGGTCGACGCGTAGATCACGCCGGCCGAGGTGACGGCCATCGCGTTCAGGGAACCGACACCCGCCGCCCCGACGACCGTCCCCGCCCCGGTCGTCGAGTCGACGTCGACGACCGTGCCGCCCCACGTCACCCCGATCATGTCGCCGGCCGACGCCGCGGGGAGCAGCGCGAGGGACGCGAGGAGGGCGAGAGGAGCGCGCGAGGGTCTCATCGGGGCCTCCGACACGGCGAACGGCCGTGAGGATACCCGAACGTCGGGGAGCGAGCGTCAGCGGCGCGCCGCGACCTGAACCTCGACGCGCGCCTCGCCGGGGAGGGCGAGGACGGCGACGCACGTCCGGGCCGGGTACGGGCTCCGGAACCGGCGCCCGTAGATCGCGTTGAAGTCGCCGTAGCGCGCCATGTCGGTGAGGTAGACGCGCGCCTCCACCACCTCGGCGAGCGACAGGCCGGCGCGGGAGAGGTCGCGCTCGACGGCGTCGAGGCAGGTCTCGACCTCGTGCTCGAACGTGCCGCCGCGCTCGCCGATCTTCCCCGAGAGGAGGACGAGGTCGCCGACCACCACGCCGCTCGAGTACGGCCCGAGCGCCGCCTCGTCGACGAGGAACTCCGGGGCCGGGGCGGCGCAGGCGGCGAGGAGGAGCGGGACGGCGAGCGCGAGACGGTTCGGTCGAGGCATCTTGTCTCTCCGGGAGGTCCCGGAAGGCTACCAGCCCGCGCGGCGGCCGATCGCCTCCGGGCACGTTCGACCGGTACGATCGACCTCCCGCCGCCCCCGGAGGCGCCCCATGTCGTCCCCCTCCCCGCTGCCGCTCCTCCTCGCCCTCGTCGCCGCCCAGGACCCTCCCCCGCCGGCGGACGCCCCGCCGGCCGCGGCGGACGAGGAGGCGCCCGACCCCGACGACGCGACGTCGTTCGAGCGATCCCCGTTCGCGTTCGACCGGGAGTGGGCGTTCGACAAGAAGGAGGAGCGGCGGATCCGGAAGCTCGAGCGGGAGGTCGTCGAGGGCGCGGACGGCCGGTTCCGCCTCTCCGAGACGAACTGGAAGGTCGACACGTACGGATCCGCGCGCCTGGCGGCCGAGCTCGGGGTCTACCTCGAGGCGTTCGAGGAGTCGGTGCTGGAGCGGTTCGACGCCAAGCGCCAGTTCGCGGAGTGCCCGACGCTGAAGGTCTTCGCGTCGCGCGCCGCGTTCCAGGAGGCGGCGCCGATGCGGTCCGGGGCGAGCCTCAGCTACGAGGCGATCCCCGAGCCGAAGGGGCGGAGCCGGCACCGCATCAAGATCCTCGACAATCACCTCTACACCTACGTCGAGGAGAACGACGACCCGGCGTTCACCGACCTGAACCTCCCGGCGATCCGCGCGGAGGCGGCGAAGGCCGTGGTGATCGGGATGGTCGGGAGACCGCACGTCGCCGCCTGGTTCGAGCAGGGGACCGCGGAGTGGTTCCGGTCGTGGGACGTCCACGCGCCGGGGAAGGAGGCGTTCGCGCGGCGGAGCGCGGCCTCGCCGGGCCGGGCCGCGATCGTGGCGCACCTCGGGTCGGCGCGTTCGGACTGGACCCCGCCGCTCGATCGGCTCCTCCGCCTGAACGAGAACTCGTGGGAGGGGCAGCCGCTCTCGTCGACCGTGTCGAACGACGCCTGGGCCGAGGCCGTGATCGACGTCCTGCTGACCGACCGGCGCGCGAAGCGGCTCCGCGACGAGCTCCTCGACGAACTGACCAAGGAGGGGCTCTCGGGGACGGGGATCCTGATCCTCCAGGACGGCCTCGCGCGGGCGCTGGAGAAGGCGTGGTCCGCCCACGTCGACTCGTTCCGGGACGACGCGAAGGGGGCCGGCGGCTGAGACCCGGGGGACGGGGTGCAAGCGCCGCGTCGCCGAGGGTCTCTCCGGAGGGGCGCGCGCACCGCTGTCGCCGCCCGAAGACCGCACCGCCCGCGCGACTCCGCGTCCCGCCGAAAGGACCCCTTCGATGCGACCCACCGTGCTCCGTTCCGCCCTCCCCCTCGCCCTCGGACTGGCGGCCACCGCGCCGCTCGTCGGCCAGACGCTCGTCGAGGACATCAACACCGCGCCCCCGGCGGAGACCGCCTCGTCGAGCCCGAGCGGCTTCGCCGAGGCCGGCGGCCGCGCCTACTTCGCGGCGACCGACGTCTTCGGGTCCGAACTCTGGGCGACCGACGGATCGGAGGCCGGGACCGTCTTGGTGAAGGACATCTCCCCCGGCCCGACGTCGTCGTCGCCGAACGGGTTCACGGCGCTGCCGAGCGGCGTGGTCGTCTTCGAGGCCGGCGGTGAGCCGTGGCGGAGCGACGGGACCGCGGCCGGGACGTTCTCCCTCGGCGACCTCCGACCGGGACCGGCGACCTCGAACCCGAGCGAGTTCACCGCGTTCGGCGGCGCGGTCTACTTCTTCGCGAACGACGGCACGCACGGCGTCGAGCTCTGGAGGACCGACGGGACGGTCGCCGGCACCCAGCTCGTGATCGACCTCCTCCCCGGCGCGGCCGGCGTGGCCGGCGGCGAGCTCTGCGCCTCCGGCGGGTTCCTCTACTTCGGCGCGCCGATCCCGTCGTCGGGGCACGTGCTCGTCCGGAGCGACGGGACCGGGGGCGGGACCGCCGCCGTGAAGCTGATCACGCACGGCGCGTTCCAGCCGCTCGAGGAGCTGACCGACGCCGGCGGGGTCCTGCTGTTCCGGGCCGTCGATCCCGCCCTCGGCTCCGAGCTCTGGCGGAGCGACGGGACCGCGGCGGGGACGAGCGTCCTGAAGGACATCGCGCCGGGCGGGGCCGGGTCGGCGCCGACCGGCCTGTTCCGGGTCGGGGACGTCGTCTACTTCTCCGCCGTGAACCCCGCGATCGGCCGCGAGCTCTGGGTGACCGACGGAAACGCGAGCGGCACGTTCCCGGTCGCCGACGTCTTCCCGGGCGCGGTCTTCGGATCGGAGCCGCTGCCGGTCGGCGCGCTCGGCACCCGCTACCTCTTCAGCGCGCTGACCTGGAACGAGGGGCGCGAGCTCTGGTCGACGGACGGCACGACCGCCGGGACGAAGCTCGTGGCGAACATCTCGCCGTCCTCCGGCTCGTCGAACCCGAGCCGCGGGATCACGCTGGGCGGGAAGCTCTACTTCCTCGCGAACGACGGCGCGCACGGGGTCGCGGTCTGGGTGACCGACGGCACCGCGGCGGGGACGACGTTGGTGAAGGACGTCTCCCCGGGAGCGACGATCACGGCGGTCGGTCCGCTCGCCGCCTTCGGGGACCGCCTCCTCTTCTCCGGCGAGGACGAGGTCCACGGCGCCGAACCGTGGATCAGCGACGGCACCACGGCGGGGACGACCCTGCTGGCCGACCTCGCCGTCGGGGCCCTGACCGCGTCCTCCGACCCGGAGCAGCTGACGCGGGTCGGCGACCGCCTCTTCTTCACCGCCGCCGACGAGGTCGAGGGACGCGAGCTCTGGATCTCCGACGGCACGGCCGCCGGCACGGAGCGCGTGATCTCGTTCCGCCCGGGACCGGAGTCGACCACCTTCGGGTCGTTCGAGCCGTTCGGAGAGCGCCTCTTCTTCTTCGCGTCCGGCCCGTTCGGGTTCGAGCCGCACGTCACCGACGGGACGCCCGAGGGGACGGCCCTCCTCCTGGACGTCTTCACCGGCCCCGGCGACTCGGTCTGGGGCGAGACCCCGCGCGCCGTCTTCGGCGGCCGTCTCCTGTTCGGAGCCCTCGACCCGACGTTCTTCGGCAGCCTGTTCGTGACCGACGGGACTCCGGAGGGGACCCACACGGTCGCGCCGCTCTCGCCGGTCGACATGAAGGTCGTCGGCGGGCGCCTCCTCCTGATCGCCGGCAGCCCCGCCACCGGGATCGAGCTGTTCGTCACCGACGACCCGACCGTCCCGCCGACGCTCCTGACGGAGATCCTGCCGGGAGTCCAGAGCGGCATCTTCAACGCGTTCCGGGCCGCGACCGACACGCGAGCCTGGTTCCAGGCGACCGACCCCGTGCTCGGCTTCGAGCTCTTCACGACGGACGGGACGGCGGCGGGGACGCGGGTCGTCGCCGACCTGACGAAGGGCGGCGTCACGACGACGCTCTACGACGTCGAGCCGTTCGGGGACGACGAGGCCCTGCTCCACGTCCACGACTCCACGAACGGACACCGCCTCCTGGTGACCGACGCCGCCTCGCCGGAGGGGGTGACGGTGCTGGCGACGCTCGGGCCGAACGACCCGATCTCCGGACTGCACCGGGCCGGCGACCTCGCCTTCTTCGCCACCGGGAACACGAGCGGCGAGTGGGACTTCTGGCGGACCGACGGGACGACGGCCGGAACGTGGCGGCTGAACGGCGACCTCGAGCCGATCTACCCCGCCGTCTTCGCCGCGCCCGGGTCGGGCGGGAAGATGGCGTTCGGCGCGTGGAACGCGGAGTTCGGGCGGGAGCTGTTCGTGAGCGACGGCTCCGCGGCCGCCCCGACGCTGGTCGCCGACATCGCTCCGGGACCGCTCGACGCCTCGCCGCACGACCTCGTGCGGGTCGGCGGGACCGTCTTCTTCGTCGCCGACGACGCCGACCACGGCGACGAGCTGCACGCGCTGCCGCTCGCCGCGTTCGGCGACCACGCGGCGGAGCCGTTCGGGGCCGGCTTCGCGCCGGCCGGCGAGACCGCGCCGACCCTCGCGGCCGTCCAGCCGCCGGTGGCGGGGCAGACCCTCGCGCTCGGCGTGACCGACCTCCCGCCCTCGAGCCCGGTCCTCCTCCTGGTCGGCGCCGCGCCGACGGACCTCCTCCTCCCCGGCGGCGAGCGGCTCCACGTGGCGGGACCGTTCGTCGGCCTGCCGGGGACGAGCGACGCGACGGGCCAGCTGACCTTCTCGTCCCCCGTCCCGGCCGGCCTCGTCGGGACGCGGGCCGTCGTCCAGGCCCTCTCGACCGTCGGCGGCGGGATCCTGGTCGGCTCGCCCGGCCTGGAGGTGGTCGTCGGCCCTTGATCCGGAGTTTCTCGCCGAGGAGTCTGAACCCTCACGGGTCGTTCCGGTGAAGATCGAGCGCGGGGTCGGCCACCGACTCCGCGCTCCGTCTTTCCCCGGCCCGTTCGCCGCGCTCCGCTGGAGGCCTCCGGATGCTCCGCTCCTCGATCCCCCCCCTCGTCCTCCTCCTCGCCCTCGGGTCGCCCGCCGGCGCCCAGGACCACCTCGACTCGGCCCGGGACTTCGTCTTCCCGGATCCCGGCGAGTTCCACGCCATCGCGGACGTCGACGGGAACGGGGCCGACGACCTGGTCCGGTTCCGCGGCACGCCCGGGACGCCGACGCACTACGAGGGGTTCCAGGTGATGTTCAACGACGGCACGGGAGACCTCCCGGGCGCCGGGCCGTACGTCGCGTTCAACCTGATCTCGAACCGGTTCCGCCCGCTCTCGGAGGACGGCCCGTTCCGGACGTACGACGTCACCGGCGACTCCCGGCCCGACGTGTTCGTCGTCGAGGAGATCGACTACCAGACCGACTTCGCGCTCCACCTCCACCCGTCGATCGGGACCGGGACGTTCGGACCGCCGGTCTCGGCGCCCCTGACCGGCGCGATGCGGGGCGCGGCGTTCGGGCAGATCGACGGCGACGCCGCGATGGAGCTCGCGACCCTCGAGGTCTCCGGCTTCTCCTGGATCGTGACCTGGTACGACGTCGTCGGCGGGGCCCTGGTGCCGAGCGCGCCGGTGACCGTCCCGTTCCCCGGACCGTTCGGGTTCAAGCAGCCGGCGCGGCTCGTCGCGGTCGACGTCGACCACGACGGGGACGACGACGTGGTCGTCGGCGAGGCCTCGGGCGCGGTGCTCCACGTCTTCCCGACCGTCGCCGGCGCGCCGAGCGCCGAGACGATCGTCCCGGTCCCCGGCACGACGTTCCATCGCGTCGACCCGTACGTCGTCGACCTCGCCGGCGGCGGCGCCGAGGACCTGGTGCTGATCGTGAAGGCGAACTCGAGCGACTCGACGGACATCGTCCCGGTGCTCAACGGCGCGGGCGGGCTCGTCTTCGGCGCGGCGCACACGCTCACGCCGGGGACCGGCGAGACGTTCGGCGGCCGGTTCGCGTTCGGCGACTGGGACGGCGACGGCGACCCCGACCTGCTGAACTACCCGTGGCAGGAGTCGGGCGGGGGGACGGAGGCGATCGTCGCGTTCTTCGAGAACGACGGCACGGACGTCTTCTCGGGGCCGGTCGCCCGGGCGGAGACCGTCCGGGTCGGCTCGGCGCCGATCGGGACGTCGGACCTCGACGGGGACGGGCACCTCGACGTCACGCTCCCGCAGGGCGCGTTCTACGGGCAGGGCGCGTTCGAGTCGTCGCTCGAGCCGGTGACCTACCATTACTACAGCCCCTCGCCGATCGCCGCGCTCGACCACGACGGGGACGGCGACGTCGACCTCTTCTTCGACGACGGCAGCGTGCGGCTGAACGACGCGACCGGCCGGTTCCCGGAGGCCGTCCTCCTCCCGCCGGCCCCCGCGGGCGTGATCGAGCGGCGGATCGTGAGCGCCGGGGACTTCTCCGGCGACGGCCGGCCGGACGTGCTGGTCGCTCACTTCGTGCCGGGACAGCCGTTGCCGCTCCCGGTGTTCCAGGAGATGCGCCTCTACGCCGGGGACGCGCTCGGGGCGTTCGTCGACGCGGGCCTCGCGGCGGCGACGAACATGGCGCCGTACTCGCGCGTCGCGAACGTGGTGTTCGACCTCGACGCGGACGGCGACCTCGACGTCCTCGACGCGACGCCGGGCGGGTACTACCCGAACGCCGGGAACGGGACGTTCCTGCCGTTCGTGAACCTGTTCGGATCGGGACACGAGCCGAGCGCCGTCGCCGACGTCGACCAGGACGGCGACGCGGACGTGGCGGTCGTCGACAACTGGTCGTTCCTCACCCTCTGGACGAACCAGGGCGGGCTCTCGTTCTCGAGCACCGTGGTCCACGCCGGCGTCCCGTCGCTCGACCCGGACTCGGTGACGTTCGCGGACCAGGACGGGGACGGCGACCTCGACCTCGCCTTCTCCCAGGCGTACGGCGAGACGACGTGGCTGTACGTGAACGACGGCGCGGGCGGGTTCACCGCGGGCGCGGTCCTCGACACCGGACTGACCGCGGGGAACGACCCGCCGATGACGTCCCTGTCGTTCGACGACGTCGACGGCGACGGCGTGACCGACCTCCTCGCCGGCGCGACCGGCACGCACAGCGACACGCCGCGCGACGTGCTGCTCTACCGCGGCCTCGGCGGCGGCGCGTTCGAACCCGCCCGTCCGTACGCCGGCGGGGCGATGGGCCCGCCGGCCGACGTCGACGGCGACGGCGACCTGGACCTCTCCGGCCGCGTCGTCGTCCGTTCGCGACGGTTCGACGGCGCGGGCGACGGGGGGATCCGTCAGTTCGGCGCGGGGATCCCCGGCCTCGGCGGCGCCGTCCCCCTCCTCGGCGCGACCGGCCCGATGCGACTCGGCTCGACGACCGCCGCCCTTCGACTCCGTCGCGGCGCGGGCGGGGCGCCGGCCGTCCTCCTGTTCGGCGCGAACGAGGCGGCGCTCCCGAACCTCCCGGTCTTCGGCGCGACCCTGTACGTCGACTTCCCGCTCTCGACGGTCACCGTGCCGACCGGCGGCACGCCCGGGACCGTCGGCACGGGGACGCTCGACGTCGGCCTCGCGCCGGTCCTCCCCGTCGTCGCCGGGTTCACGTTGTTCGTCCAGGCGGCGGTCCTCGACGCCGGGGCGGCGAACGGCATCGCGACGTCGAACGGGCTGGCGCTGACGTTCGGGACGTGACGGATCGCGAGCGTCCTACGGCGCGTCGTGCTCGATCTCGAGGTCCGCGAGCTCGCGGTTCGCGGACCGGATCGCCTCGAGCAGCTCGCGCCGCCGCGCCGGGTCGGTCTCCCGCTCGCGGAGGGTCTCCAGAGCGTCGAGGAGCGCGGTCGGGAGCGCGGCCCACGCGGGCGCCTCGAGGTCGGGCGCGACGCCGGTCCCCTCCCAGTTCGTCCCCGTGACCGGGTTGATGGCGCGGCCGATCGGGACGAAGATCGCGAAGTGCTCGTCGATCGCGTGCGGCCCGCCGGGATGCGCGCCGCCGCCCGTCGTCTCGCCGACGATCCTCGCGCGC
Source organism: bacterium (assembly GCA_030428825.1). Lineage (GTDB taxonomy): Bacteria > Planctomycetota > B15-G4 > B15-G4 > JADJEK01 > JAUIEL01. The sequence goes on along the minus strand of JAUIEL010000001.1, from coordinate 4,344 downwards.
CCGCGAGCCTTCAGGTTGTACGTGAACTCCTCGGCGGCCGAGAAGGTGTAGGCGCTGGTCAGGACGTAGGCGAGCGCGTCCGGGTTCCGCGCCCCGGGGACGTCGGGGATCGTCCAGAACTCGGTCGTCTCGTCCTTCGGCCGGAAGTAGAGCGAGTTCAGGTGGACCGGCTCGTCCCCGAACAGGTAGCTGCTGATCCAGCGCACCATCTCGGGACTCCCGCCGCCGTTCTCCCGGAGGTCGACGACGATCGCGTCGGCGTGGGCGAGGAAGTTCATCGCCGCGCTCGCGGTCTCCCGGCCGAGCTCGGCGTCGACGAACGCGTCGAGCTTCAGGTAGCCGACGTTGCCGGGGAGCCGCTCGACCTTCTCGAACCCGAAGTTCCGCCGCGCCTGCTCGGCCCGGCGCGCGGCCCGCTCCTCCGCGGACGGCTCGCGGTCGGGCGACGTGGGCGAGCGCGGCTCGGGGCTGAATCGGATGCCGAGGTGCCGGTCGTGGCAGACCGCCCGCAGGTCGTCCGTCAACCGGCGAGCCAGCTCGTGCCCCGACGCGATCGCGTCGTACTCCCCCGCCGCGACCCTCGCCCGGATCGCCTCGTCCATCGCGACCGCCTTCTCCGGGAAGACGTACGACTCGAGCAGGACGCGGAGGACGCCGTCGACGACGCGGGCGCGGTGCTCGGGCGTGATCTCTCCGAGCGCGGGGCCGTCGGCCGGCGGCGCGGCGGCGAGGAGGAGGACGAGCGGCGGGACGAGGACGAGAGCGCGGAGCATGCGGCGGCCTCCGGGACGGGGGTGACGAGGCGTCGACGGTAGACGGTCGAGGAGGCCCGGGTCTTGTACGGGATCAAGGCGCCCCGCGGCCGACCGGTCGTCAGCGAAAGAGACCGCGATACCGCGCCGGCGTGAATCCGGTCGTCCGCTTGAAGACGCGGGTGAAGTGCGCCTGATCGCAGAAGCCGGTCGACGACGCGATGCCGGCGAGCGGCCGGTCGGTCGCGGCGAGCGCCTGGCACGCGGAGCGCACGCGGACGGTCCGTCGGTAGTCCCCGACGGTCGCGCCGGCGCGGCGGCGGAACTCGGCCGACAGGTGGACCGGATGGACGCCCGCGGCGGAGGCGAGCTCGGCCAGGCGGAGCGGGCGGTCGAGGTCCTCGTGCAGGCGCTCCCGGACGCGCTCGAGCCACCGCCGCGGCAGCCGCGCCGGCACGTCGTCCCCGCCGGCGAGCGCGCGGGCCAGGGTGGCCGTGCGGGCCTCGAGGTCGAGGTCGGCCGCGCCGACGAGGACGTCGCGATAGAGCGCGCACGCCCGCCACGTCGCCGGCCCTCCCGGCGCCGCCTCTCCCGCCGCGAGGCGCGCGGGAGGGACGCCGACCCGGGCGAGCCACTCGGCGTCGAGCTCGACGTTGAACGAGCGGACCTCCGCCCCGCGGATCCGCTCGTCGTGCTCCTCGCCGGGCGGGTGGTAGGCGACGGTCTGGGGGCCGCACTCGCGTCCCCGGCGGCCGAAGCTCTCGACGTACTCTCCCCGCCGGACCAGACAGACGTACGCCCGCTCGTGCGCGTGCCGCGGGATGTGCGCCCCCGGCGCGTACTCGGTCTCGTTGAACCGGAGCCCCCCCACGCGCCGCTCCCGGACGACGCGCCCGAAGAACCGGCCGGGACGGAGCGTCGCCTCGCGTCGCATGGGAGCCTTAACGTCCCTCCGGCCGCCGCGTTGGGCCGATCGAGCCTCCCGCCTCACCCGCGGCCTCTCCCCCCGGGCCTCCACCGCCCGCGAACGGAGACCGCGGGATGGTCGCCCCCGAATTCCGGCCCGGGTCGCGGGCTCGTACTGAAGTCGGTCCCCTCGGGGACCGATAGGAGAGGAGTCACGGGCGTGCCGAGAGACCGGCCGACGGGGGGACGCCGCCCCGCTGCTCGACGCGGACGGGGGGCCGCTCCATGAGTCAAATCCTGGTCGTGGACGACAGCCGGGCCGACCGGCAGCTCTGCAAGGTGATCCTCGAGGCCGTTCCGCCGCGGGAGTTCCTCGAGGCCTCGCTCGGCGAGGAGGCGGTGGCTCTGCACGCCCGCCATCGCCCCGACTGCGTCGTCCTCGACCAGGGGCTCCCCGACATGAGCGGGCTGGAGGTCGCCCGCCGGGTGCTCGCCGCGGACGGGGACGCCGCGATCGTCATGCTGACCGGCAACACGGCGATCGACGTCGCGATCGGCGCGCTGCGCCAAGGGGTCGTCGACTACGTGCCGAAGGAGCGGCTGAGCCGCGAGGCGCTGAACCGCTCGGTCACGAACGCGCTCCGGGTCCGCGACCTGAAGCAGCGGAAGGCCGCGGCCCACCAACTGCTGGAGGAGACCGTCCGCGACCTCCGGGCGAAGAATCGGGAGGTCCGGTCGTTCTACCACACGCTCTCGCACGAGCTGAAGACGCCGCTCACGTCCATGCAGGAGTTCCTCTCGATCCTCCTCGACGAGATCCCCGGCGCGATCAACGACGAGCAGCAGGAGTACCTCTCGATCGTCCAGCAGAACTGCCGGCGCCTGTCTCGTCACGTGAACGACATCCTCGACGTGACGCGGATCGAGACCGGCAAGCTCTCCCTCGATCGCGCGATCCACGCGCCCGCCCGCCTCGTGTCGGACGCGGTCGCCTCCGCGGGCCCCGTGGCGAGCCGGAAGGGGCTTCGACTCCTCTCGAAGGTCGACCCCGACCTCCCGGAGGTGTTCGCGGACGCGGTGCGGATCGCCCAGGTCCTGAACAACCTGCTCGGGAACGCGATGAAGTTCACCGAGGAGTCGGGGACGATCCGGGTCGAGGCGCGGGCCGCGGGCACGGAGTTCGTGGAGTTCCTCGTCTCCGACACGGGGCGCGGCATCGACGCCGAGTCGCAGCCGCTGATCTTCGACCGCCTCTTCCAGGCGCGGGAGGGGGACGCGGCGCTCGAGGCGGGGACCGGGCTCGGCCTGAACATCTGCCGCGACCTCGTCCGGCTGCACGGCGGCGAGATCGCCGTCGACAGCGTCCTCGGCCACGGATCGACGTTCCGCTTCTCGATCCCGACGGCCGAGTACGTCCGCGGAGAGGAACCGAGCCCCGCGATCCCCTGCGTCCGGTCGTAGGTCGAGGGCCTCGGCCGAGGCGTCGGCCGCCCGCGACCGGTCTCCACCCCGCGCGATGCCGGAGGGGGCGGCGGGTCAGACCTGGCCGACGGGGATCTCCCGCGACTCCTCCACCTCGCCGAGCCGCGCGGCCAGACGCTCGACGTCGACCTCGAGCGATTCGAGCCGGGACGCCTGCGCCCCGTCCGCGCCGCCGCCCTGCCGCTCGAACGAGGCCGCGACGTCGGCGGCCCGGTCCTGGCCGAAGAATCGGAGCGTGTTCTTGAGCTGGTGCGCCGCCCGCGCGGCGTCGTCGTCCGACTCCGGACTTCGCATCTTCTCGAGCAGGCCCGTCATCTCCTCCCGATACGCGCTGACGACCGCGACGAGCGCGTCGGTGTCCCCGCCGACGACCTCCAGCAGCCTCGGCCACGGGACCTCCGGTCCGGACACCTCCGCGGTCTCGACCGCGGCGGCGGCGGACTCGGCTTCGCCATCGAGGCGCCGGCCCAGCACCTCGGAGACCGTGCTCCAGAGCCTCTCCACTCGGAACGGCTTCGCGACGTACCCGTCCATCCCGGCCGCGCGGCACTCCTCCTCGATCCCTCGCACGGCGTGCGCCGTCATCGCCACGATCGGGGTCCGCCGTCCCCGCTGACTCTCGGCGACGCGGATCCGGCCCGTCGCCTCCATGCCGTCCATCTCGGGCATCTGGAGATCCATGAGGACGACGTCGAACGGCGGGTCGGCGCTCGAGACGGCCTCGACGGCGGCCCGACCGTCGCACACCACCGAGAGCCTGTGCCCCGCCCTCTCGACGACGGCCGTCGCGAGCTTGCGGTTCGCGGCGCTGTCCTCCGCGAGGAGGATGTGGAGCGGCCGGGTCGAGGACGACGCTGGAGGGCCCGCGACGGCCTCGGTCGCGTCTCGTGCCCGGCCGTCCGCGCTCTCGATCACCGAGGCGATCGCCTGCATCAGCTCGGATTCCTTGACCGGCTTGGTGATGCGGCGCGCGAACCCGACCCGCTCGAACCGGCTCCCGTCGACGAACTCGGCCATCGACGTCAGCAGGACGATCGGCAGCGCCTCGCTCTCGGCGCGAGCTCGGATGCGCAAGGCGAACTCGAAGCCGTCCATCGAGGGCATGTGCGCGTCGGTGATGACGATGTCGAAGCGACCGACGTCCGCGTCCTCCCGGCGCTCCAGGTCCGAGAGCGCCGACGGGGCGTCCGCGTGGCAGACGACG
>JAUIEL010000514.1 GCA_030428825.1 bacterium | reverse complement strand
GCCGCGCGGGAAGCCCGTCCAGGCCGGGGTCCGGGTCAAGCTCCCCGCCGGCGTCACGTGGGACCAGCTGGCCGGGATGACGCCGGCCGAGATCCGTGGCCGGAACGTCTGGCCGGCCGGATTCTTCCCGCTCCCCCATCCGAACCACGCCGAGGGGGGCATGATCTTCCCGCAGTTCCACATCGACGAGGTGAAGGAGCAGACGGCGCGTGACCTGACCCGGTTCGACCTCGACTACGTGATGCCGGACCACTTCCTCCCCGAGTTCCCGGCGCCGATCTACCTGACGACGCGGCCGGACCTCGGCGACGTGTCGCAGGGGAAGCTCGTCACGACCGACAACTTCTTCGAGCTGTTCAACGGCATCCTGAACCCGAAGCAGATCGAGGGGCTGCGGCTCCTCGTCACGCCGTTCCCGCAGCAGCAGTTCAACGCCACCCACGACCGCCGCAGCCCCCGCCCCAGCCTCGGCGTCACCTGCTTCGACTGCCACGCCAACGGGCACACGAACGCCGCGACCCACCTCGTCGGAGACATCCGCCCTCAGGAGTTCCGTCACCGGATCGACACCCCGACCCTGCGCGGCGTGAACGTCCAGCGGCTGTTCGGCTCGCAGCGGGCCCTGAAGACGATCGAGGACTTCACGGAGTTCGAGCAGCGCGCCGCGTACTTCGACGGCGACCCGGTCATCGCGACGAAGAAGGGCGTGAACGTCGTGGAGCGCGGGAGCCAGGCCCACTTCATGGCCGAGTTCCAGGCGATCCTCGACTTCCCGCCCGCGCCGAAGCTCGACGTGTTCGGCCGGCTCGACCCGGCGCTCGCGACCGCCGAGGAGCTCCGCGGCGAGGAGCTGTTCCACGGCAAGGCCCGCTGCGCCGAGTGCCACCCCGCGCCGTACTTCACCGACAACACGATGCACGACCTCCGCGCCGAGCGATTCTTCGAGCCGCGCCTGATCAACGGCCGCATGGCGACCGCCGACGGCCCGATCAAGACGTTCCCCCTCCGCGGCATCAAGGACTCGCCCCCCTACCTCCACGACGGCCGCCTCCTCACCCTCGAGGACACCGTCGAGTTCTTCAACCTCGTGACCGGCGTGAAGCTCACGCAGCAGGAGAAGGCGGACGTCGTCGCCTTCATGCGCTGCCTCTGACAGCCCGGAGCGAGCCGACCGGAGGGGACCAAGCTCTCCGTCGGTTTGGCGGTCGGAGTCGCGAGGAGGGCCGCCCCGGCGCGCCGGGGCGGCCCTCCTCGTTCCGCTGCGCGAAGTCCGTGGAGAGTCCCCTCGTCCTGCCGCCGACACCGCGAGGCCGCCTCGCGACGGCCCGCCTTCGCCGTGGCGACGAGTTTCGAACCTCCGCCGAACACGGGTTGCGATCTTGTCTCATATGAGATATCATCGCACTCATGAGCCGTCGACGCGCTTCCTTCGCCGAGATCGAGCCGACCTGCCGGGACGCGGGGATCGCCATGACCCTGCAGCGGCGCGCCGTGCTGGAGGTCCTGCTGGCGCGGGACGACCATCCGACGGCGGATCAGGTCGTCGAGGACCTCGCCGCCCGCGGCGTCAGCGGAGTCTCTCGCGCCACCGTCTTCCGCGCCCTCGAGCTGTTCGCCGAGCGCGGGATCGTCGCGCGCGTCTGCCACCCCGGCGCGGCGGCCCGATACGAGGTGCGAACCCACCGCCACCACCACCTCGTCTGCGACGTCTGCGGGAAGATCACGGACTTCGACGACGACGCGCTGAGCGCATTGCAACTCCCCGACCTCGGCAGCGGAGGCTTCCGGGCGAGGGACTTCTCGGTGCACGTACGCGGCCTCTGCGCCGATTGCGCGCGCGAACAAGATCACGAACTCCGAAACGAGGAGCCCTAGGAAATGAGACCGTTCCATCCGTCAATGATCGCGGCCGCGATCGTCCTGTCCGCGTCGACCGCGTTCGCCCAGGAGATGAAGTGCCCGGTCGCGGCGCTGCACACCGCGGTCGCCGCTCCGAACGACTCCGCCGAGGGCGGGCGGGACGCGATGTCGCCGTCCGACCCGATGGCGATCCGGGACTGGTGGCCGAACCTCCTCGACCTCTCGATCCTCCATCAGAACTCGCCCGCCGCCGATCCGATGGGCGCGGAGTTCGACTACGCCGCCGAGTTCGCGAAGCTCGACCTCGAGGCGGTGAAGGACGACATCCGGGAGGTGATGACGACCTCGCAGGACTGGTGGCCGGCCGACTGGGGGAACTACGGCCCGCTCTTCATCCGCATGGCCTGGCACAGCGCGGGGACCTACCGCGTCGCCGACGGCCGCGGCGGCGCCTCCGACGGGACGCAGCGGTTCGCGCCGCTGAACAGCTGGCCCGACAACGCGAACCTCGACAAGGCGCGCCGCCTCCTCTGGCCGGTGAAGAAGAAGTACGGCCGCCAGATCTCCTGGGCCGACCTGATGGTCCTCGCCGGCAACTGCGCGCTCGAGTCGTCGGGGCTCGAGCTGATCGGCTTCGGCGGCGGCCGCGAGGACGTCTGGGAGCCGCAGAACGACATCTACTGGGGGCCCGAGGGAGAGTGGCTGGCCGACCAGCGCTACTCCGGCGATCGCGAGCTCGAGAACCCGCTCGCCGCGGTCCAGATGGGGCTGATCTACGTCAACCCCGAGGGGCCGAACGGGACGCCGGACCCGCTCGCCGCGGCGAAGGACATCCGCGAGACGTTCGGGCGGATGGCGATGAACGACGAGGAGACCGTCGCGCTGATCGCCGGCGGCCACACGCTCGGGAAGGCGCACGGCGCCGCGAGCCCGTCCGGGGTCGTCGGCCCCGAGCCGGAGGCGGCGCCGCTCGAGGCGCAGGGGCTCGGCTGGATCAGCTCGCACGGCACGGGGAACGCCGGCGACACGATCACCAGCGGCCTCGAGGGGGCGTGGACGTCGACGCCGACGGAGTTCTCGAACCAGTACTTCTCGAACCTCTTCCGGTTCGAGTGGGAGCTGACGAAGAGCCCGGCCGGCGCGCACCAGTGGACGCCGAAGGGCGGCCGCGCGAACGTCCCGGACGCGCACGACCCGTCGAAGTTCCACAAGCCGATCATGTTCACGACCGACCTCTCGCTGAAGGTCGACCCGATCTACGGGCCGATCTCGAAGCGGTTCCACGAGAACCCGGACGCGTTCCGGAAGGCGTTCGCGAGCGCGTGGTACAAGCTGACGCACCGCGACATGGGCCCGGTCTCGCGCCTGGTCGGCGCGGACGTCGCGCCGGCGCAGATCTGGCAGGACCCGGTCCCGGCCGTCGACCACCCGCTGGTCGACGCGCGGGACGTCGCGGGGCTGAAGGCGAAGATCCTCGACTCGGGGCTGTCGATCCCGCGGCTCGTGTCGGTCGCGTGGGCGTCGGCGTCGTCGTACCGCGACAGCGACAAGCGCGGCGGGGCGAACGGCGCGCGCGTCCGTCTGGCGCCGCAGAAGGACTGGGCGGTGAACGAGCCGGCGGAGCTGGCGAAGGTGATCGGGACGCTCGAGCGGATCAAGGCCGACTTCGACGGCGCGCAGGCCGGCGGCAAGAAGGTCTCGCTCGCCGACCTGATCGTGCTCGGCGGCTCGGCGGCGGTCGAGGCGGCGGCGAGGAAGGCGGGGTTCGACGTCGTCGTCCCGTTCACGCCGGGCCGCACCGACGCCACGGACGAGATGACCGACGCCGAGTCGTTCGAGCCGCTCGAGCCGGCCGCGGACGGGTTCCGGAACTGGGTCGGCCCGCGCGAATATCGGCGTCCGGAGGTCGCGCTCGTCGACCGGGCGAACCTCCTCGCGCTGTCGGCGCCCGAGATGACCGCCCTCGTCGGCGGCCTGCGGGTCCTCGGCGCGAACCACGGCGACGCGAAGCACGGCGTCTTCACGAACCGTCCGGGGACGCTGTCGAACGACTTCTTCGTGAACCTCCTCGACATGGGGACGGTCTGGAAGGAGTCGAACGCGGGCGAGCACCTCTACGAGGGGCGTGACCGCGAGACCGGCGACCTCCGCTGGACGGCGACCGCGGTCGACCTCGTGTTCGGCTCGAACTCGCAGCTCCGCGCCCTGTCGGAGATGTACGCCTGCGACGACGCGAAGGAGAAGCTCGTGAACGACTTCGTCGCGGCGTGGACCAAGGTGATGGAGCTCGACCGCTTCGACGTCTGAGTCGGGACGCGCTCGCCCGAGAGGCGATGAAGAGCCCCCGCGGACCGGACGGTCCGCGGGGGCTGTTTCGTGGGTCGGGGGCGGCAAGATCGGCCGGGAGAGGAGCCGGTCGGAAGAAACCAGAAACGAGTCGATGAGAAGCAGAAGCTGGTGGATACGAATCGAAGGGATCCCGAGGGCGGCGAGTCGGATCGGTCGGCGACCGTGCGCTCTCCCCGACCTGCCGGCGGACCGACGCGCGGTGGTTCTCCAGGCCGGGCGGCTCATGCTCGCGCGTGACTCATGACGCGGGTGATACGCTCCGGGGCATGAGGCCGGCCTTGCCCTGGATCCTGCTGCTCGGAGTCCTGTGGTCCTGCGACCGCGGCTCACCAGCCCCGCGACCCGACGCGGCCGGCATCGCGGGGACCTACTGGACCGCTCTCGGGTTCAACTTCGGCATCCTCCTCGAACTGAGAAGGGACGGCTGCGCGATCACCGGGTTCGAGAGCTGCGACCACGGCGCATGGCGAGGAGAGGGCGTTTGGTGGCAGGAGGGTGGAGTGATCGTGGTCCGGCTCGGTGACGAGACCAGACCCTTGCGGCTGACCCGAACGCGCGGTGCCGAGCACGACTCTCTCGTTCCTCTCTTCGACGGTCCCTGGTTTCGTGGTGAAACCCGTGGTCTCGGATTGGATGGCGGAGACACGCTCTTCACGGTTCGGTAGCGGACTTCGTGGAGACACTCCGGGGGCCCGTGCCGGACTCCGTGACCGAGCCCGACGTGCGGGACGTCCTCGCGTCCATGATCGAGCGGGTGAGACCATGGAGCGATCCACGGCGCTCGAGGTCGAGACCGCCGCGCTGCCGTCGACCGGCTCCCGTGGTTCGGCGAGCGCCCGGCGGAGGAGGACGAGGACTCGAACCGCGCGGCCGTCGGCGACGACGGGTTGCAGCAGTATTCGCAGCAGTACGAGCGCGAAGCGGCGC
>JAUIEL010000513.1 GCA_030428825.1 bacterium | reverse complement strand
GGCTCCGAGAGCGACCCCGCAGCGCGACTCGAAGACGCGCGGAGACCATCCCGGACGCGACGCGCGAGGACGTGAGCGGGTCGGAGAGCTCGTCCCTTCTCCGGCCGCCGCCGTGGCGAACGCGCAGACGTCTCCGAACGCGTTGCAAGCCGCGCAGCGCTAGATTCCGTGCTTCTCGATCAGCTTGGCGAGCCAGCGGCGGGTGATCCCGAGCGCGTCGGCGGCCTTCTGGCGGTGGCCGTCGCTTCGGCGGAGCGCCTCGACGACGAGCTCGCGTTCGCGCTGGTCGACCGCCTCCTTCAGGAGCGGCAGGGGGCCGTCGACGCGGGGGGTGGCGCGGGCGCCGCGGAGCTCCTCGGGGAGGTCGTCGACGTCGACCGGATCGTGATCGATCGTCAGGAGGAGCGAGCGGATCACGGCCTCGAGCTCGCGGACGTTCCCCTTCCACGGCGCGCGCGCGAGCCGGCGGAGCGCCGCCTCGGTGAACGTCCGCGGCGTGGCGCCCGACTCGGAAGCGATCCGCTCGGCGAAGTGCCGCGCCAGGAGCGGGACGTCGCCGCGTCGGTCCTTCAGCGGCGGCACGTCGAGCTGGACGACCTTGATCCGGTAGTAGAAGTCCTCGCGGATCCGCCCGTCCCGCAGGAGCTGCTTCAACGGGCGGTGCGTCGCCGACACGAGCCGCACCTGCGCCCGCCGCGGCCGGGTCGAGCCGAGCGGCAGGTACTCGCCGTCTTGAAGGACGCGCAGCATCTTCGCCTGCACCCCCGGCGGCATCTCCCCCACCTCGTCGAGGAAGAGCGTCCCGCCGTCGGCCGCGGCGACCAGCCCCTCGCGGTCGCGCTGGGCGCCCGAGAACGCCCCCTTCGCGTAGCCGAACAGCTCCGACTCGACGAGCGCCTCGGGGAGCGCGGCGCAGTTCACCGGCACGAACGGCCGGCGCCGGCGATGCGACGACTCGTGCAGCGCGCGCGCGATCATCTCCTTCCCCGTCCCCGGCGGGCCGACCACGAGGACGGGCGCGTCGCTGTCCGCGACCCGCTCGACGACCTCGAGGAGCGCCCGCATCCCCGCGTCCTCGGTGACGATCTTCCGCGTCGCGCCCTGCGCGGCGAGGTCGCGCTTCGCTCTCGCCAGGTCGCGGGTCAGCTCGCGGTTCAGTCGCTCGACCTGGGCGAGGAGGCGCGTCTTCTCGAGCGACAACGCGGCCTGCGCGGCGAGCGCCTCGAGGTGTTCGCGCGCGAGGGCGTCGAACCGGTCGACGCGGGTCGGGTCGTCGACGTAGATCGCGCCGATCGTCTTCGCGCCGGTCACGAGCGGCGCGCACATCACCGAGAGGAGGTCGAGGTCGGTGATGCTCGCGGTCGCACGGAACCGCGCGTCGGTCCGCGCCTCGGACGTGACGATGGTCGCGCCGCCCGAGATCGCCTCCTCGACGATCGACCGCGACAGCTTCATCTCCGGGTCGAGGATGTCCTCGCGCCGGAAGTGGCGCGCCGCCGCGAACCGGAGCTCGCCCCCCTCCTCCTCCCGCACCACGACGAACCCCCGGCTGGCGCGGGTGAGCTGGAGCGCCGCGTCGATGATGCGGTTCAGCACGTCCTTCGACGAACGCGCCTCGTGGATCCACCGGCTCGCCTCGAGCACCTGGCGGAGCGCCCGCGCCGGTCGATGGTCGCCCCGCCCGGGCGACGCCCCGGCGCTCGCGGCGTGGAGCGCCGAGAGGAGCGCCCGCGCCGCGCCCTGCCGGAGGAGGTCGCCGCGCTGGGCCGAGGTCGCCTCGGCGTCGGCGCACGCCGTCCGGGCCGACTCCGCCGCCGCGTCGTCCCCCGCCGTCACCGCGTGCAGGGCCGCGCGCGCCCACTCCAGCCGCACGACGACCGCCGTCTCCGGGTCGCGCGCCATGCGGACCGCCCGCTCGAAGGCGGCCCGCGCGACGTCCGACCGGCCCCGCCGGAGGTGCGCCGCGGCGCGGACCGCCGTCGCTCGGGCGAGGTCGGCGCCCTGCCTCGCCTCCCGCGCCGCCAGCCGCGCGCGCCGCGCCTCGACCAACGCCCGGGGGACGTCGCCGCGCGCGAGCGCCCCCGAGGCGAGCAGCGCGCCGGCCCTTCCGAGTCGATCCCGCCGTCCCGCCGCCTCGAGCCGCGCCTTCGCCCGTCGCGCGTGCCCGAACAGCCGACGCGCGTCCCGCTCCTCGGCCGCGGTCTCGGCGAGCGCGAGCTCGAGCTCGGCGCGCACCGCCGCCGCTCCCTCCCCGCGCGCCAGCTCGAGCGCGCGCACCGCCGCCTCGCGGGCCCGATCGGCGTCTCCGCGCACGCTCCGCGCGACGTAGAGGTGGACCGCCGCGAGCGCCGCCCCCGCCGTGGAGCGGGCCGCGAGCCGATCCTCGATCGCGCGGTCGAAGCACTCGGCCGCGCCCCGCGGGTCGCCGAGTTCGAGGCGCGCCCGCCCCTCGCCGGTCCGCGCCCAGCCGACGCCGCGCCGGTGGTCCGAACGCGCGAACAGCAGCCCCGCCCGCACGAACGCGTCGAGCGCGCCCCCCGCGTCCCCGCGGCCGAGGAGCTGGTGCCCGAGACGGGTCAGCGTGTCGGGGAGGAGGCGTCGGTCGTCGACCCGCTCGAGGAGCGTGACGGCGCGCCGGATCCGCCCGAGCCCGCGCGCGTCCCTCCCGAGGTCGACGTCGAACACGCCGAGGGTCGAGTCGAAGTGCGCCGCGCGGGCGAGCCGGCCGAGCGAGCGAGCCACGCGTCTCGCTCGCACCGCCGCCGCGCGCGCGCCGCGCCGGTCGCCCGAGCGGTCGCGGATCGCCGTCGCGACCGCGAACGTCTCGAGCGCGGCCGCGTTCCGTTCGTCCGGGTCGATCCGTTCGACCAGCGCCTCGACCGCGCGACGCGCCTCCTCCTCGTGGCCCGCCGCGTACAGGCTCCACGCGCGCGCCGCCTCGAGCGCGCGGGTCTCGCCGAGGTCGTCGCGCGCCGCCGCGGACTCGTAGACGGCGAGCGCCTCCTCCGCCCGCCCGGCGCGCTCGAGGAGGTGGACGCGGTCGAGTACCAGAGCGCTCGCCTCCGGGCCGCTCGCGTCGTCGATCTCCGCCGCCAGGGCGCGGTCCGCCGCCTCGACCTCCCCCGCCATCGCCAGCGCCCGGGCCCGGAGGTGACGGAACTCCCCCGTGTCGCCGCCGCCCGCTCGAGGTCCTCGACCGCCGCGCGCGGCTCTCCGGCGTCGAACCGGTCGCGCGCCGCCCGCAAGAAGAACCGGGAGGCGGCCGGGCGCCCGGCCGCCGCGAGGAGGTGCGCGATCGCCTCGCGTGTCGCCGCGCCGGGGGTCGCCCGCGCCGCGAGCCGCCGCGCGAGCCGCGCCGCGACCCCGGTGTCGACCGACGTCGCCGCGCGGACCGAGTCGCGCTCGGCCGGGAACGCGAACACGACGTGCGGCGGGTGCGCGCGCGTCGTCCGGACGACCCCCTGCCGGTCGAGCAGGTGGAGCGAGCGGAGGACCCGGACCGGCGGCCGCTCGAGCGCGGCCGCCAGGTCCGCCGCGGCGACCGGAACCCCGGTCCGCGAGAGGAGCGCGACGACGGCGCGGTCTTCCTCGTCGAGCCGTTCGAGGTGGCGGGCGGCGAAGCCCGGGGACGCCGTGTCGAGGGCGTCGAGCGCGCGCGGGTCGGCGATCGTCGCGTCGCCGCTCCGCGCGAAGCCCCCCTCGCGGGCGAAGCGGATCAGGAGCCCCGCCGCGGACGCCGGGTGGCCGGCCGTCCGTTCGACGATCCGTTCGGCGAGCGCCTCGGGCGCGACCAGGGTCGGGAGGGCTCGGCGGAGCCGGTCGGCGAGCGCGCGGGCGTCGAGCGGCGGGAGCTCGTGGACGACGTCGTCGCCGTCGTCGTCGCCGTGCCCCCACGTCCGCCGACCGGGGAGCGCGAGGAGCGTCTCGTCCCGGTCCCCGGCGACCACGACCCCGAACCGGACGCCGCGTCGCGTCGGGCGATCGAGCCAGTCGCGTAGCGTGGTGCGCCACGCGGGGCTCGCGGCATGGACGTCGTCGACGAGCACGACGACCGGGAGCCCCCGGCCGAGCGCGCGGTCGAGGTCCGGTGGCGCGTCGTGAGCCGCCGACACCCGGACGCCGAGCGCCCCCGCGACGAGCGCCCGCTCGAGGAGGGCGTCGAGCGCGGTGCTCCGGCCGGAGCCGGCGGGGCCGGCGATCGCGAGCACCGGCGCGCGGTCGCGGGCGCGCAGGACCCGCTCGAGGAACCGGTCGCCGGCGCGCACCAGGGCGTCGCTCGCCGCCGGCGGCGTCTGCGCGATCGCCTCCAGGAACGAGCGGTCCGGCTCCTCGTCGGGGTCGCGGCCGAGCGCGGCGGCGAGATCGCGGACGACCACCCGCACGCCGCGCGGCCGGAGCGACGGCTCGCGCGCGAGGAGCGCCCGCGCCAGCCGGGCCAACGAACCGGTCGGGTCGAGCGCGGGGGGCGCGGCGACGGCCGGCGGGCCGGCGAGCACGGCGCGGACGAGCGCCAGCGGGTCGACCCCCTGGTGCGGAGGTCGGCCGGTCAGCGCGAAGCAGAGGAGCCCGCCGAGCGAGTAGAGGTCGGACGCCGGCGTCGACGGGCCGCCGAGGATCCGCTCCGGAGCCATGTACGGCAGCGACCCGCGCACGGCGGCGTCCGGACCGGCCGGGTCGATCAGGACCCCCCGCCCCTTTGGAGTGACGACGACGTTCGCCGGCTTCAGGTCGCCGTGGGTCAGGCCGAGCTCGTGGAGGTGGCGGAGCGCCCGGGCGACGTCGTGGACGACCGCGAGCCGCGCCGGGCCGTCGAGGCGCGCCGCGGCGGCGCCGAGGTCCTCCCCCTCCACCCACGCGGAGACCGAGACGAGGCCGAGCCGTTCGTGACGTTCGAGGCGGAGGAGCTCGGCGATCCCGTCGTGCCGGAGGCCCCGGAACAGGAGCGCGGCGGCCGCGGCGTCCGGCGACACGGCGCGGAGCACGCGGCGCGCTCCGCCGTCGCTCCGGTCCTCGACGAGGAGGGGGGCGCCCTCCCCCTCCCCGAGCGCCCGCACCAGTCGGTGACGACCCGGGTCGGCGAACGGTCTCTCCATGCCTCAAGCGTACCGCGGGACCGGCCGCGCGAGAACGGCGGCGGCGACGCTC
>JAUIEL010000512.1 GCA_030428825.1 bacterium | reverse complement strand
GATGCGGCGGGGCTCGCGGCGCTCGACGCCCGTCCGGCCGCGCTCGCCGCCGCCCGCGCCGACGCGGAGCGGGCGCGCGAGGAGGTCCGGGGCCGCCTGACCGCCGCGCGCGCCGCGCTCGACGCCGCCGACGCGGAGGTGGCGGCGGGAACGGCCCGGGTCGAGGCCCTCGACCGCTCGGTCCGGGAGGGGCTGGCCCGAAGTCGTGGCGCCGGGGACGAAACCGCGGCCGCGGCGCGGCATCCGACCGGCGGCCCCGAGGAGCCCCGACCATGACGAAGACGATCCGCCCGCTCTCACGCGCCCTCTCCCTCCTCGCCCTCGCGGGGACCCTCGGAGGCGGGTGCGAAAACGGCGGCGGCGCCCCCCCGCCGCGCCAGGAGCGTCGCCCGCGCCGACGGAGCCGGCGCGGGCGACGCCCCCGGCCGAGGACCCGACGCAGACGAAGGAGCCGAAGACGATGTCCGACCCCGCCCCGACCGACGACGCCTCGCCCGCCCTCGAGACCGCCACCCTCGGCGCCGGCTGCTACTGGTGCATCGAGGCCGTCCTCGAGCAGATCGACGGCGTGAAGGGCGTGACGTCCGGCTTCATGGGCGGCGCGGTCGACGACCCGAGCTACGAGGCGGTCTGCTCGGGGACGACCGGCCACGCCGAGGTGGTGCAGGTCGAGTTCGACCCCGCCGTCCTCCCGTACGCGGAGCTCCTCGAGTGGTTCTGGCGCCTGCACGATCCGACGACTCTGAACCGCCAGGGCGCCGACGTCGGGACGCAGTACCGCTCCGCCATCTTCTGGCACACGGAGGCGCAGCGCGAGACCGCGGAGAAGTCGAAGCGCGCCGCCGACGCGTCCGGAGCGTTCTCCTCCCCGATCGTGACCGAGATCACCCGGGCGTCGACCTTCTGGCCCGCGAAGGCATCGCACCAGGAGTACTACCGGAACAACAAGCAGCAGCCGTACTGCCGGATGGTGATCGCCCCGAAGCTGAAGAAGCTCGACCTGGACCACTAGCCGCCGCGCGGCTCGGAACGCGTTCGGGAACGCCTTCGCCTTTCCCCGTGGCGTCAGACCCCACGACGCGCAGGCGGTGGCGTCTGACCCCACCCCACTCACTCGTCACCCGTGGGTGACGATTCTTCACTTCTTCGCGCAGGAACGGCCCATTCGCCGGGGTGACGTTCCCACTCGCAGCCGCCGATCCGTCGCCATCCTCGACCGTCGAGCCTCGACGGATGTCGAGCAGCGCCAAACGCCCTCCGACCGACGCTCATCTTCGAGGAATTCGCAATGCGTGAGGTGGGGTCAGACGCCACCGCGTGAGCGGAGTGGGGTCGGACCCCATCTGCGATGAGATGGCGCTGGCGCGGGCACTTCGCGTCGATGCCCGTTCTCCGCGCCAGCGACCTCTCGTTTCTCTCCTTCCTTCTCCTCGTCAGCGCCCTCTCTCCTGGTCTCCCGGGCTCTCGTTGCCCTCGTCGCTCCTCCCCAGCCCGCACAACGCCATTCCCGCGCCGTACGCCCGGCCCAGGAACGGCGCGTCCACGAACCCGCCGTCCGCGGTCCTCGTCTCGAGGATGCGGCGGACGACGTCGTGCCGATAGGTGGGGCGCTCGGGCTCCGGGAGGGCGTCGATCGCGGCGGCGATCCACGCGTAGTCGAACAGGACGTAGTGGCAGCCCTGGCCGTGGTCGCCGCTGTGCATGAGCGCCTTGCCGGCCTCGGCGGCGAGCGGGGCCTGGTGCGTTCGCCAGAGGTCGAGGGCGGCGCGGACGGCGGCGACGTCGCCGCGGCCGCCGCGGAGGCGGACGAGTTCGCAGAGGGGACCTCGGCCGGCCGCTCCGGGGGCCGCCGTGGCGCGCGCGGCGGCCTTGCTGTCGACGTGGAGGAAGTACTCGAACGTCCGTTCGTCGTTCCGCATCGCGTCGAGGGCGTCGAGGGCGCCGGAGACGAGCTCGCCGTCGACCGCGGCGCCGGCCTCGCGCGCCCGGAGGAGCGCGGCGGTGACCGCGGCGGTGACGAAGCTGATCGACTGGGCGACCCGCGGGCCGTCGACGCTCGCGCTCAAGTAGTAGCTCCAGCCGCCGTTCGCCTGGCGGCGGGTGGCCAGGTCGGCGACGAGCTCCTCCATCGCCGCGACCCCCTCGTCCCGGTCGAGGAGGCCCGCGTCGAGGGCGTCCGAGAGCGCGAGGAGCTCGTACGCGAGCGACCAGACCTGGTAGTCCATGTACGCCGTCGGCGGCGGGTCGGCGCGGCGGCGATCGCGTTCCGCCTCGAGGTACCGAACCGCCGCGTCGAGCGCGTCCGCCGCCGCCTCCTCCCCGCGGTGAGGCAGGAGCCCGCGGACCGCGATCGCGGCGACGGCGACGACGAACGGGCTGGAGTGGCGCGACTCTCCGCGCGTCCTCACCTCCATCGGGACCGGCCACGACCCGTCCTCCCGCTGGTGCCGGACCAGGTAGGCGATCGCGTCGCGGGCGGCGTCGTCGGCGCGGGCGACCGGGAGCGGGGCGGGCGCGGACGGACGGATCGACTCGAGGAGTTCCTCCTCCGGCCACGACTGCCGGTCGCCGCCCCCGAGCGCGAGCGCCGGGTCGGTCCCCGCCGCCGCCGCGCGCGCCGCCCACGGGCTGTCCGGGTGCTCGTCGATCGCCGTCCGCCACGGCGACATGGCGAGCCCGGGGGCCCCCAGCGAGCGCCACGCCTCTCCGAGGAGATAGAGCGCCTCCGCCCGACGCGGGTGATCGAGCGACTCGAACCTCTTCAGCCCCGCGATCCCGTGTCGACCGTGTCCGAGCCGCATCAGCACCCGCGCGCCGTCGATCCGGACGTCGAGGTGGTCGGCCGAGGCGAGGAGCGGGAAGAGCCAGAGCAGGGCGCGGCGGCCGCGCCGCTGAAGCTCGCGAACGCGCGACCACGTCCGCGCCGCCTCCGCGCCGCGCGCGCCGTCGAGCGCCCGGAGCGCCGGGTCGAGTTCCCCTCGCGCGACGTGCCGGCGCGCCCGTTCGACCGGCGCCATCGAGTCGGCCGGCGCCCCCTCCCCCACCGCCTCCGGCGCCCGCGCCAGCGCGTCGACGAGGAGGTCCCACACCGCCGCGCGCTCGGCCGCGAACCCCTCCCGGACGACCTCGCCGTCCGGCCGGCAGAGGAGGATCGAGACCCCGAACGACGTCCCGCTCAGCCCGTACCGCTCGCGGTCGTGGAGCGGCGTCCGGACCTCCTTCCGGAGCCGGACCGGGACGAACCGGTGCCGCACGAGGTCGACGATCGCCGGGTCGGAGAACGGCCCGGTCACCATCGCGTCGGCGATGTCGAACCCCGGCTGGAATCGCGCGTACGCGAGCACGAGCTTCCGCTCCCGCCGCGCCCGCGCCGCCGCCTCCTCCCAGGACGGCGCCCATCCCGGCCACCCGAACGCCGCGCTCGCGCCCGCCGCGAGCCGCCGGAGCCGTCGCCGCTCCGCCCGCTCGCCGGTCGCCTCGATCCACCGGAACGACGAGAACCACGCGTCGATCTCCCCCGCCAACGCGGCGAACCGGTCGCGCGGCGCGTACGCCTGCACCAGGAACGCCTCGCCGTCGCGGAGCGCGTACGCCTGCCGCACCCGGAAGACCGTCCCGCCCGAGCGGGTGTCGACCTCGATCCCCGCGCTCTCCTCCCCCGCGAGCCGGAACGTCGTCTCCTCGATCGAGAGGTGCTCCGGCTTGTCGCGCTCGGAGGCGAGGAGGGCGGCCCGGAACGCCTCTTCGGTCTCGAGCCCGGAGTCCGGCAGGACCTTCACCGTCAGGGCGACCGACCGGTCGGGACCGGCGGGGTGCGCGGTGACCGCGCCCGTCCCCGACGCCGGGTCGGCCCCCTCCGTCGCGACCCACCCGGCCGGCGGCGTGACGGCGAACCCCCGCTCGGCGAACCGGAGCTCGTCCGCGCGGGGGGCGGTCGAAGCGGCGACGGCGGCGACGAGGACCGCGGCCGGACGGACGAACGGCATGTCGACCTCCCCGGGCCGGCGAGGCCCTTCCGGGTGCCCCTCGACCCTACCGGGCCGGCGCGACGGAGCGCGGAGGAACGGAATCGCCGATCCTTCGTATCGATGGAGACGATACCCTCCGTCCTCTTCCCGATCGTCCCCTCCCCCGAAGAAGGAGCGCCCCCGATGTCGACCCTCGCCTTCCCCCTCGTCGCGCTCTTCCTCCTCGCGCCGGACCAGGTCAAGGTGAACGCCCGCCCGGGCGGGAAGATGACGGTCGACCACGGTACGCCGACGTGGCGCGACGAGTTCCAGACCGCCCTCTCGCCGGGGCAGGCGTGGCGGCTCGGGGCGAACGGCGCCACCACCTGGACGACGGAGGCGGGGCTGATCTTCGACGACCTCGTCGTCTTCCCGGGCACGTACGACCTCGCCGCCGCCCCGCAGTCCGATCAGACCTGGCACCTGATCTTCCACCACGACGGCAACCAGTACCGGCGCGAGACCGGCGAGGGGCACGCGGTCCTGGCCGAGGCGGAGGTCTCGAAGAAGGAGTTCGCGAAGTCCCTGACCGTCGAGATCGAGCCGGACAAGAAGGCCGGGAAGGGGGTCTACCGGTTCCGGGCGACCTTCGGGCCGCGTCGGATGGAGGGCACGTTCCGAAGCGCGAAGGCGAAGACGCTGAAAGGGAAGGTCGGATCGGAGCGGTTCACGAGCACGGTCCTCCTCCGGACCGACGTCGACGACCTCGCGGAGCGGGTCGCGAACGACTTCGTCCCGCTCGCCCGCCTCGAGGTCACCCCCCGCAAGGGAGACCCTCGCTCGTTCCGGGTCTTCGTGAAAGGGGGCGACTCCCCCGCGCTCGCCCTCGTCCCGCCCGGCGGCTCGGTCGGGTCCGCGGCGACGATCTCCGGCCAGTCGGGCGGCGCCTCGGCGGCCAAGACGGTCGAGCACTCGATCGAGTCGACCGACGCGGGGGCCGACCTCGTGTTCGAGGTCGGCGAGCACTCGTTCCACTTCCCCGTGACCGAGGCCGACCTCGGCGGGTGAGGCGTCCGGCGGTCAGCCGCCGAGGTAAGGGTTCGACTTCAGCCGGTTTCGCTGGTCGTCGGACGCGATGAGCTCCATCACGCTCGGGAGCCGGGCCGCGAACGCGTCGGCGCGGGACGGGTGCTTCGCCT
>JAUIEL010000511.1 GCA_030428825.1 bacterium | reverse complement strand
GAGGACCTCGAAGAGCGAGCGGCCGGGGCCGTTCTTCCACGCGATCCAGTCGACGCCGACCTTCAGGTCGTTGTTGGTGTCGACCTCGTAGATCTTGAACTGCAGCATCGCCTGCGGCGGCGGCACGTCGAACAGCTCGGCGACCGCCTTCATGTACTTGTCGGCGCGCGCCGGCTCGTCCCGTCGCAGGATGAGCGAGCGGTTCTGGTCGATCTCGGTCACGCCCTCGCTCCCGGCATATCGATGCGCCAGGAAGTCGATGGAGTCGACCGGTCGGTAGTTCAGGTAGTGCCGCGTGCTCTTCGAGCCGTCGACGGCCTGCTTGACCCACTCGTGGTCGAGGGCCGCGACCGCCCTCTCGAACCAGGGGAGCATGTACGCCGGGCACATGACCTGGACGTTCTCCTCCTTCTTCACGTTGTCGCGGATCAACGTCGCGTGGCCGCCCTCCTTGGCGCAGATCGCCTCGAAGACGTTCCGGATCTCGCGCGCGTCGACCCTCTTCACCGGGAAGACCGCGGTCACGAAGTCGTTGATCAGGTTCTTCTGGTTCACGCGCAGGACCTTCACCACGCCCGTGTCCGGGTTGATGTTGATCTGCTCGTCCTGGTTGAAGTAGTCGTCGATCCGGCTGTTCCCCTGGCCGGTGGAGAAGCCGGGGTTCGGGCTCGTGTCGCCGCGGCGGTTCTGGACGCCGTCCGCGAGGTCGGGGGGGCGTCCGACGTTCTGGGCCGTGGCCGTCGACGCGAGGAGGGCGGCCAGAGCGGCGGTGGTGATCTTGAGGCTCATCGTTCGTTCTCTCCGCTCACTGGCTCAGGAAGCCGGGGTCGTTGGCCGGCACGTCGAATCCGCGGGCGCCGGTCGCCTTCTCACGCGTCTCCGCGTCGGCGTTCGTCACGTTGCTCTCTCCGAACTTCGCGACCTTGCACTTGAAGGTCACGAAGACCTGGGTCTTCTGGTCGAGTCGGGACTCGCCGCCGAAGAGCGCGCCGAGGACCGGGATGTCCCCGAGCCACGGCATGCGGTTCGCCGAGTCGATCCGCCGCTGACGGACCAGGCCGCCGATCGTGAGTTCGCGCTCGTCGTGGTTGATCGTGAAGGTCGTATCGATGTCCCGGCTCGCGAGCGTCGGAACGCCGTCGTCCGCGTACCCCGTGTGGTTCACGACGCTCATCTGGAGCGCGATCTCCGACGCCACCTGTCCGATGATCGGCGTGTACCTCAGGAAGAACCCGGCGGAGGCGACGCCGAGCGAACGGCCGAGGGTGGAGGGGACGACGACCCGATTGTCGGGGTGGTCCGCCACGTTCACCCCGAGCTGGTCGGTCGTCTCGTTGCCGGAGTTCGTGTCGATCTGCGCCTCGAAGTCTCCGTACGGGTCGAGCGGCCGGACGCGGGCGCCCGCGCGCAGGTCGGGGTTGTGCTTCTCCTGGTAGTAGAGGATGTCGTCGCTCACCTGGAGCGTCGCGGTCTCGTTGTTGAGCGCCACGAGCTTGCTCTCGGTCATGATCCGAGCGCGCCCCTTCGAGACGAGGAAGTCGAAGTAGGCGGACGGCATGTCGTAGAAGAACGCGCCGTTGCGGCCGGTGGCGTGCCACTCGCGTCCGGGCAGGTTGTGCGTGTTCCGGCCGGAGTTGTAGAGGAGGGCGGAGGAGTTGCCGTCGAAGGTGGTGATCTTCTCCTTGTTGGCGAAGGCGCCGATCGCGAAGAGGTTCCGTCCGGGCCCGTTCTTCCAGGCGACGTAGTCGAGCCCGAGCTGACCGTCGTCGCTCACGTCGACCTCGTAGACGGTGACGACCGCCTCGAGCTGCGGGGTGGGGAGGTCGTAGAACTCCAGGACGGCGTTCGTCGCGCGATCGAGGCCGGATCGAGCGTCCTCCAGCAGGACCGCGTTGTTCCGCGGATCGGCCGTCACGCCGATCGTCGGCGTTCCCTCGAGCCGGGCCGAGAAGACGAGCCCCACGTCGGTCGCGTCGCGATGGCGAAGGTGGACGTAGTTGCGCTGGGTCCCTCCGGACGACGTCATGTCGGCGCGGTCGATGTACCCGATCACCTCCTCGATTCCGGGGATCTGGTACTCGGGGAGCGCGAGGAGGACCTTGCCGCTCTTGCCGTCGGGCGCCATGAACGCGAAGTAGGCGCCTTCCTCCAGGTCCAGCACGCGACGGAGCTGCCGCGAGACCGAGTAGGGGTTCACGTTCTCGAAGTCGTAGACGACGGGAACGTAGCGGTTCGTCTGCGCCTTGTTGCTGGTCCTCAGCACCTTCACGAGGTGCTGGGGAAGTTCGGCGGGCGCTGCATCCGCGTTGCCGCTCTGAGCGAACAGCGAAGGGCTGGTGAGCAGCGCGCTGCCGACGAGGGCGAAGAGCGCGTATCGCATCGAGGGATCTCCTCCGGTTTCGGTGAGTCGAGTATCGAGGGCACGCCGCACGGGGAGACGGGGCACGGGCGTCAGCCCGGATTCGTCGATCCGTGAGACGTGTGCCACCCCATCTCCAGGGTGGCCTTCCGTTGAGTCTGTCGAGTCGTGCCCGATCGACGTCGACCGAGCCATTCCACCGCCACAGCCGCTCTCGATGAGAACGAGAGTCGCTGTCTAACAAGAGGTGGGCCAATCCGAGACGGATATCTCGGAGGTCCCCACCGCTCGCGGCAGTTCAGCGGGGAGAGGTCGTCCTACCGTCAGCGGAAGAACAAGGTTCGGTCAAGAGGAGGGGACGGGATCGTCGGTGACGCCGCGGACGCGTCCGCGATACGGATCAATGAAGCATGATCCGCACATGTTTCCATCCGGTGATGCGCTCTGATACCAGACGGTGACCCACCACTGGTGCATGCGGACCTTGCTGTCCTTCACCAGCAGCGCGTCGGTGCGCGCGGCTTCCCGCCCGAAATGAGCGACCGCGAGCCTTTCCGCCTCGGCACGGGAAATGAGCCCCATCGAATCCCGCTCGAGCGCGACGGGGAGCTCGACCGCGAGCGACACCGGATTCGACGCCACGTGCGCCGCGAGCTCGATCGCGGGGTCCGGTTCGGTCCGATAGACGGCGAACAGGTCGAGCGGACCCGCGTCGGAGGTCGCGAGGCTCAGGACGAACCGCCGACCGTGGCTCTCCCCGGGCTCGAGCGAGATGAACTCGGCCTGCTCGAGCGGCCACCGGACGCATTGCGTGTCGCGCGGCTCGGGCTCGTCGGCGCCGCGCAGGAAGAACCGCACGGTGTCGGGCGAGGGGCGCGGGATCGACACCGGCGCGGGGCCGGCGTTGGTGAGGAGCACGGTCGCCACGATCGCCTCCCCGACCCCGTATCGGGCCGCGTCGGTCTCCACGGTCACCTCCAGCGTCGGCTCGTCGAGCTCGAGGTCGGCGCCGGACTTCCCGATCCCCATCACTCCGCAGGCGGGGAGCACGGCGACGAGGAGGAGGACGGAGAGGAGCGGTCGGAGCGGGTTCATGGCGCGTCCAGGGAGGAGGGGGCGACGAGATCGGGGCCGATTCTCGCGGTTGGGCGCGCCGTTCTCAACCGGTTGGCCGGGAGCGGTCACGGCCGGACGGACGCGTATGCCCAGTCGAGCCACGGGAGGAGCGCCCGCACGTCGTCCGCCTCGACCGTCCCGCCGCCCCAGATCCGCAGGCCCGGCGGCGCGTCGCGGTAGCTCCCGACGTCGTACCCGGCCCCCTCGTCCTCGAGGAGGCGGACCAGCCGCTTCACCACGGCCGCCCGGTCGCTCGCCTCGAGGGCGGCGAACGGCTCGTCGACGATCCGGAGGCAGATCGACGTGCTGGAGCGGGTGCCCGGGTCCTCCGGCAGGAAGTCGACCCAGTCGGTCCGGTCGACCCACTCGGTCACGGCCGTGAGGTTCGTCTCGGACCGCCGGACGAGCGCGTCGAGGCCGCCGATCGACTCCGCCCACCGCAGCCCGTCGAGCGCGTCCTCGACGGCCAGCATCGACGGCGTGTTGATCGTCGCGCCCTCGAAGATCCCCTCGATCAGCTTCCCGCCCTTGGTGAGGCGGAACACCTTCGGGAGCGGCCAGGGCGGGGTCGTCGACTCGAGGCGCTCGACCGCGCGCGGCGAGAGGGCGAGCATCCCGTGCGCCGCCTCGCCGCCGAGGACCTTCTGCCACGACCACGTCACGACGTCGAGGCGGTCCCACGCCAGCCGCATCGCGAACGCGGCGGAGGTCGCGTCGCAGATCGCGAGCCCCTCGCGGTCGGGCGCGATCCAATCGGCGTCCGGGACGCGCACGCCGGACGTCGTGCCGTTCCACGTGAAGACGACGTCGCTCGCCGGATCGACCGCGGCCAGGTCCGGGAGGACGCCGTACGGCGCGTCGAGGTGGCGGCTCTCCTCGAGCCGGAGCTGCTTCCGGACGTCCGACACCCACCCGAGGCCGAAGCTCTCCCACGACAGGAGGTCGACGCCGCGGGAGCCGAGGAGCGACCAGAGCGCCATCTCGACCGCCCCGGTGTCGGAGGCGGGGACGATCCCGAGGCGCCAGTCGTCCGGCATCTCGAGGACGGCGCGCGAGCGCGCGATCACCTCGGCCAGCTTCGCCTTCCCGCCGGCGGCGCGGTGCGAGCGGCCGACCCAGGCGTCGGCGAGGGCGGCGGGGGACCAGCCCGGACGCTTGGCGCACGGTCCGGACGAGAAGCACGGGTTCGACGGGCGCGACGACGGCTTGTCCACTTCGAGTCTCCTCCGATGGGGGTGGCTCATGATCCGGTTCCGGGGCGGCGCTTTCCAGTCGCAGCGGCGGCGGAACCCGGGGCCGCTCCGTCGAAGGAGTGTCGCCGAGGCGAGGGGCCCCCGCGGCCCCGCACGACTTCTCCTCCGGGCTGGTACCCTGCCGACGCGCGATGCGAACGGTCCGCGACTTCTACGAGCGTCATCCGTACCCGCCGGTGTCGGCGCTGGCCCAGCCGCGGCGGGGCGAGGGCGGGCCGCTGCGGTACGAGGTCGGCGCGGCGGCGGCGGGGGCGCCGCGTCCGCACGACGGCCTCCGGATCGCAGTCCTCGGGGGCGGGACGCTCGAGCCGTTGGTCGTGGCGCGCGCCCACCCTCGCGCCCGCGAGGTCGTCGCGGTCGACCTGAGCCGGCGGTCGCTCGCCGTGCTGCGCCGCCGGGTCGGCCTCGCGCGCGCGACCGGCCCCCTCCTCTTGC
>JAUIEL010000510.1 GCA_030428825.1 bacterium | reverse complement strand
ATCGTGATCTCCTGCACCGAGCAGCACTTCAAGCAGTACCGGAGCGAGGCGAACAAGCTGTTCTCGAGCTTCCGCGTCCTCGACGGCGGCCTGACGGTGAAGGACCTCCAGACGACGGCGGTCGTCGAGAAGGACGACGTCGACGAGGACGAGCTGACCGCGGAGGAGCTCCTCGCCCGCCGCGAGCAGCAGAAGCGGAAGGCGTACGACGAGGCGATCGCGGCGCTCGAGCCGGGATGGCGCTCGTTCGAGACCGATCACTTCCTGATCGCGTACGACTGCAAGCCGTCGTACGCCCGACAGGCGGCGAAGCACGGCGAGGCGCTGATCGAGTGGCTGGAGGAGGAGTTCGGCGCGATCGGCTCCGGCCACGTCCAGGGGATGATCGTGAACGTGCACGACGAGGCGCGGGGCCTCCCCGGCCGGATCGTCATCGACACCGACTTCGGCAAGGGACGCGTCCCGACCATCCACTTCACCCGCCCCGAGAGCCGCGGCATGGTCTCCGAGTTCCGGTCGATCAGCACGAACGTGCTCCGACACTGGTTCTCCGAGAAGAACGACCAGCTCTGGGAGCGGATGCCGACGTGGCTCGCGGTCGGCCTCGCGGAGTACGTCGAGGACGCCGAGATGAAGGGGTCCCGTCTCCGCTTCGACATCGACGAGTGGGAGAAGGACTCGATGGTCGACGCGCGGAACGCGCAGAAACGGCACGAGGGACCCGACGCGAACGCGCCGCTCAAGCCGCTGAAGATGATCCTCTCGATGCCGCCCGACCAGGTCTTCGCCGGCCGGAGCGACTTCACGCGGTCGCAGTGCTCGAGCTTCGTCCGCTACCTCCTCGAGGGGCCGGGGCGGAAGAACACGAAGACGAGCGTCATCCTCCCCCACTACCTCGGCCACCTGCTCGAGCTCGTCGACGAGGTCGAGAAGCGGATCGCGGCCGAGAAGAAGGCGGAGAAGGCGCGCGAGAAGGCGATGGCCTCGATGAGCGACGAGGAGAAGCTGAAGGCCGAGGACGAGGCGTACCGGAAGAAGCGGGAGCAGACGTATCAGCAGGTCGCGAAGGAGCTGCTGGAGAAGGCGTTCCAGCGCACGTTCGGCGACTGGGACGACTCGGACTGGTCGGCGCTCGACGCGTCGTGGATGAAGTACGCGGAAGGACGGACGCGGTGATGCGGATCGAGAACCCCCTCTCCCGCCGGGCGACGCTCGGCGCGCTGGCGCTCCTCCTCCTCGTCGGACCGTCGGCCGAGGCGGACATGCTCTTCTTCGCGGACGGGCGCTTCTACGAGGTGCCGCGGCTGGCGAAGCGGGACGACGGCTTCGACGCCCACTTCACCCACGGCACGATCTTCGTCCGGAAGGACCTGGTGAAGGACTGGTTCATCGAGCAGGCCGGCGCGCCGGCCGAGGCGTCGAACGAGGCGGACGCGGCGAGGATCGCGAAGGGACTCGTCCCGTGGGACGGGAAGTGGATCCCGAAGGCGCGGCGCGACCGGATCGTCGAGGAGCGGAACGAGGAGGCGCGGGCGCAGATCGAGGAGTATCGCGCCCACCAGGAGTGGCGGAACCGCTACCGGTTCGAGACGAAGCACTTCGAGTTCGAGTTCACCGTGCCCGAGGACGTCGGGCGCGAGTACATGGACATGTTCGAGGTGTACTACGAGACGTTCGCCAAGGTCTGGAAGATCAAGCAGCCGCGCAACGAGAAGCTGAAGGTCTGCTTCTACAACGACGCGGACGACTTCCACCGGATCGGCAACGTCCCGCGCGGCGTCCTCGGGTACTTCCGGTTCGTCGAGCCGATCGAGCTGAACTTCTTCTACGAACGCCGCGACCGCCGCCTCACCCTCGACGTCCTGTTCCACGAGCTGAACCACTACCTCTACCACCTCTACTGCAAGGGGACGAACCAGCTGGCGCCGTTGATCGAGGAGGGGATGGCCGAGTACTACGGCGCCTCGACCTGGGACCCCGCGACCAAGAAGATGGCCGTCGGCCACGTCCAGGAGGGGCGACTCGTCGCGCTGCAGGACGAGATGGACGGCGGGAACCTCCAGGACCTCCGCGGCCTCATGTCCGAGCACCAGATCGACGCCACCCAGTACGCGTGGAGCTGGACGCTCTGCCACATGCTGATGGAGGACTCGAAGTACCGGTCCCGCTTCGTCAAGTACATCGACAAGCTCGCCCGCGGCCGCATGCCGCGCGAGCCGAACCCGCGGAACATGAACTTCCAGTGGGTCCCGGTCGACGCCGCGATCGAGGAGTTCCAGAAGTCGCTCGGGATCGACGACCTCGAGGCGTTCGAGCGGGAGTGGTACGCCTACATCAAGCAGCTCGACGTGCAGAGCGCGCGCGGCTACCACCGCGCCGCGATGTTCTGCCTCCGCTGGGACCGCCCGATCCGGGCCGCCCTCTACTTCAAGAAGGCGATCGACGAGTTCTACTCCGACAACCCGGACACCTACCTGAACTACGGCCGGCTCCTGATCGGCGACGACCCGAAGAAGGCGGCGGAGGTGCTCGAGAAGGGGATCGCCCTCGACCCGATGAACGCCGACCTCTGGCACCACTTCGGGCACGCGACGCGCGCGATCGGCGGCGAGACGAACCGGACGAAGGGGCGCGGCCACCTCCTCCTCGCGCTCGAGCTGGCGCCGCGCGACCTCGACCTCCTGATCGGACTCGACGACGACGTCCTCGCCGCGCTCGAGGAGCAGGCGGGACGGTAGACGCCCTCGTCAGCGGGCGGGGAGCAGCGCGGGGTCCCCCAGCAGGCGGGCCGCGATCGTCTCCGCCGCGATCGCGTGCGCCCGCTCGTTCGGGTGCGGGTCGGTCGGGTGGACCCAGAGCTCCGGCCCGTCGAAGCCGCGGTACGCCTCCCTCAGGTCGAGGACCGGGATCCCGCGCTCGGCGCAGTGGTCGCGCACCGCCGCGTGGATCGGCTCGAACGGGTAGGCGCCGTCGAGCCGGACGAAGAACGGGAAGAGGACGACGAGGAGCGCGACGTCCCGTTCGCGACACGTCCTCTCGAGGCCGTCGAGCGCGTCGCGGCAGCGCGCCCACTTCGCGTCGTCGTCCCGGTAGCTCGCGAGGCACGCCTCGAGGTAGGCGTCCCCCTTCGCCTTCAGGATCCACCGGGACCGGACCCACCGCCAGAGCGCGGACACCTCGGAGAGCGCGTCCGGCTCGGTGACGACGGTGACGTACTCCTCGTACAGCTCGACCTTCGGCCCCTCGCGGTAGAGGTCCGCCTCCTCCTCCACGTCGTTCGGGACGAAGTGGACGATCACGAGGTCCGGGTCGTACGACAGCCCCCGGAACCGGAGCAGGTCGAGCTGCTGCGCGGTGTTCATCCCGCTGATGCCGGCGTTGATCGCCTCGACGTCGAGGTCCGGGCGTTCGGCGCGGAGCCGGTCCTCGACGAGCCGGAGGCAGACGTCCTCCGCGCGCACGCCCTGCCCGTAGAGATAGCTGTCGCCGAGCCCGAGGATCCGGAACCGCCCCGGCGGCTTCTCGACCGTCCGCTCGGCGTCGCGCCAGCCGGCGGAGTTGAAGACGTGGTCGACCGACCGGTCCTCGCCGAACGCGCCGCGCGGGTCGGACGGATACGTCGTCCGGATCGTCGCGTGCGGCACGAACCCGAACCCGACCGGCTGCGTGATCCCCTCCGCCCCGGGGAGGACGACGTCGGTCCGGAACGACTCGGCGGCCGCGCCGATCCCGAGTCCCCGGACGACGACCTCCAGGACGACGAGCGTCCCGGCCGCCGCGCCGACGCCGAGCGTCACGCGCCGGCGCACGCCCGCCCCCGCGCGAACGCGTCGAGCCGCGGGAAGAACTCGAGGAAGTCCGCCTCGAGCTCGGCGTAGCGCGCCCGCAGCTCCGCGCCCCCGTCGGCGAGCGGCCGCGGCCGACGGAGCCGCCGCGCCATGCCCGCGAGCGCCCGGTCGATCGCGTCGACGTCGCCGTACGACGCGAGCCAGTCGTCCGCCTCCATCCGGGGGCGCATCCGGGCCAACCGCGGCGGGAGGAGCGCGGCGTGCGACCGCAGCACGCCGTAGACCCGGCGCGTGAACGCGGGGAGCGCCACGTCCGGCCGGAACCGCGACCAGTGCCGGGCCAGGAAGTGGTCGAAGAAGACGTCCACGAGGACCCGCCGCATGTGTCCGTACCGCTCGTCGAGCCGCTGCCGCGCCCGGACGACCGTCGCGTCGAGGTCGGTGAACCGGTCGATCGCGTGGTGCGCCGCGATCCCGTCCCGGACCGCGGCGGGCAGCCCGTCCCGATCGAGCCCCTTCACGAAGTCGCCCAGGAGGTTCCCGAGGACCGCCTCGTCCGAGGGGCCGGCGAGGGTGACGTGCGCGAGGTAGTTCACCCGGGACAGCGTAACGGCCCGGCCGCGGATCGCGCGCCCGCTACCGCCTCGCCCGCCGCGCCACCGACGCCACGCGCGCTCCGAGCCGCCGGGCGCCCGCCAGCTCCTCCT
This sequence comes from bacterium, assembly GCA_030428825.1. Lineage (GTDB taxonomy): Bacteria > Planctomycetota > B15-G4 > B15-G4 > JADJEK01 > JAUIEL01. The sequence goes on along the minus strand of JAUIEL010000510.1, from coordinate 669 downwards.
CGGTCCACTCCGCGTCGTCGCCGCTCGTCGCCGCCGTCGCGCCGAGCTCGCCGTACCCGCCGTCCCCCTCCTTCACGATCGGCCCGACGACGATCATCCGGTTGTTCAGCATGTACAGCAGGAGCGAGACGACGACGTGCTCCTTCCCGCCCGTGAGGTGCCCGCCGGTCGCGAACGCCCCTCCGACCTTGTCCTGCAGGTTCACCCCCCGCTTCCAGACCCAGTCGGAGAGGACCGTCATCATCTCGCCCGGCACGTTCGCGTAGTGCGTCGGCCCGCCGAGCACCAGCCCGTCCGCCCGCGCGAGGTCGTCGACCGTGATCTCCGCGATCCGCTTCCGCACCGCCCGCACCCCCTCCACCTCCCGCGCCCCCTCGACCACCTCCAGCGACAGCCGCTTCGTCCTCCCCGAGACCGAGTGGTACCCCACGAGCACCACCGTCGCCCCGTCCCCCGCCGCCGCCGCCGCGACCGCCGCCCCGTCGCCGCCCGTCCCCCGATCGCACCCCCCCAGGACGACCGCGAACACCGCCACCGACCAGGCCACCGTACGCATCGATCCACCTCCGGACCCCGATCGTACGAGCGGACATCCCGTGCCAAGGTCGATTCGTCCGCACGTTCGACGTCCGGAGCGCTCGCCCGATCGATCCTGGCGAGGCCTGTCCA
>JAUIEL010000509.1 GCA_030428825.1 bacterium | reverse complement strand
CGGCCCCGGCCACCGGCGTGCCGTCCGGATCGACGACGTCGACCGGGAGGAGCCACGTCGAGCCCTCGGGCCGAACGTCTTCCGTCGCGTTCCCGTCCGGCAAGACGTCCCGCCGCTCCCCGACTGTCGACGCCGGCGGCGCCACGGCCACGGGCCGTGGGTCGCCGGTCTCCTCGAGGACGACGCCACGACCGTCGGGGCTCCGCAGGTCGAGGAGGAGCAGGAGGCCGAGGAGGAGGGCGAGGACTCCGAGGATGGAGAGGAGCGGGCGGGGACGCATGAGGAGCAAGGAGAGCAGGGAGGGGGAGGGGGGGCAAGGAGGCGGTCGCGGTGGGGCCGGGGGCCGGTGCGGTTGGTCGTTCCGCGGGTGGAGTGTGCGACGGGCACCGGAGAGATGACGTCGGTGCCGGCCCCGGGGCAACGGAGGCGGGGACCGGACGCCGGGAACGGGAGGGGGAGAGGAAGACCGGGTCGCGGGCGACCGGGCGGCCGGGTGGCCGGGCGGCGGGGACCGGGGGCCGGGGACCGGGCGGACCTCGCCGAGCGTCCGGCGTTCCGGAGTCCACGTCCGCGCGCGGACGTCTCCGAACGCGTTCCAAGCCCGGCCGGCGCCTCGATTCGGACATCGATCGTGAGCGTGGATGTGCCCGACCCCGCCGCGCGCATCGGAGGAACGTCGGCGAGCTCTCCTCCCGTCCGTGATCCGATGCGCGCAGCGGGGTCGGGCACCTCCACGTTCACGTGGTCCCGCTCGTCGACCATTCAATGGGTCGTCTCCGCTCTCCCCCTCACCCCACCCCAGGAAGCGCCTGAGGAAGCCCGGAGCAGCCGAGGCGGGGAGCGAGACGGGGAGGCTTCTCCGAGAGCGACCCCGCAGCGCGACTCGTCCCTGCCCGGAGACCCCGCCGGGCGCAACGCGCGAGGACGTGAGCGGGTCGGAGACACCTCCCCGTCTCGCTCCCCGCCGTCGCGAACGCACAGACGCCATCTCACCGATCGGAGCCCTCACCTCCGGAACCCACGACTCCGATCGCTCCAGCCTCCGATCCGCTCAGCCGCCGACCACCGCGACCAACGCCTCCGCCACCCCCTTCACCACCCGGCTCCACCGCCGCCGGTCCCGGACCAGACCCTGGTTCAACTCCAGCTCCACGCCGACGTACTCCCCGTCCCCCCGCGCCTCGCGCAGCGCCGTCGCCAGGCCGTCGGTCCAGCCGCGGTAGGGGCGGTTCCGCGCCACCCGCAGCCGCGGCTCCCGGGCGCGGATCGCGTCGCGCCACGCCTCGGCGAACCGCACCTCGCCCTCGCGCCGCGGGTCGAACAGCAGCCCGACGTCGACGTCCCGCCGCCGCCCGCGCAGCACCGGCGTGAACGAGTGGACCGCCACGTGGACGACCCGGCCGCGCGCGGCGATCGCCCGGTCGACGGTGCGGGCGACCCGGCGGCGGTGGGGGCGGTGGTGGAGTCGCAGGAGCGCCTCCCGCTCCTCGGCGTCGAGGCCGCGGGCGAGGAGTCCGAACACCGCCGGGTTCGTCTCCGCCCGGTTCGTGTCGGCGAGGAGGCGGGTGACGTCGGCGGCGAGGACCTCGGTCTCGACCGCGCGGGCGATCGTCCGCGCGGCGGCGATCGCGCCCCGGTCGAAAGCGCGGTGGGTCCGGAGGAGGCCGCGCCGTCCCGCGAGCGCCGTCCGCCACCGGGGGGGGACCCGGGCGACGGCGTGCTCGCACGTCACCACGCAGGGCGGCGAGGGCGCGATCTCAGGCCCCCCGAAACGGGACCCCGGCCAGGAGGCCGTCCGCGAGGGTCCGATAGACCCGCTCGACGTCCGCCTCGGTCGGCGCCTTCCCGAGGGTGCGGGCGATCCGGCGGGAGAGCGGCCCTTGCTCGAGGATCGTCTCGACCGCGGCGCGTTCGCGCTCGAGGCCCCGCCACGCGTCGGACGGCAGGGCGTCGAAGCAGGCGCGCCAGGCGTCGCCGACGGTCTGTCCGCGCCGCTCGGGGATGCCGAGGGCGTGGAGGAGCTCCGGCACCTCGACCACCGCTCGGTCGCCGTGGCGGACGACGGCGTGGAACTGGCGGGCCAGCGCCTCGGTGTCGAGGAGCGAGAGCGCGGCCATCCCGACGTGCCGTTCGTCGACGAGCGCCTTCAGGGTCTCGGTGACGAGGTGGACGATGCCGAGATCGCAGACCGGGGCCTCCTGGACGTCGAGGACCCGGATCTCGATCGCGTCCCGCTCGAACCGCGCGATGGCGCCCCGGGAGTTCAGGAACTCGTGCCGGAGCGTCCCCTCGGGGTCGACCGGCGCGATGTCCCGGTACATCGGCTCGAGGATCTCCCGCCGGTACGCCGCCTCGGTCGTGACCGGCTCGGGGACGATCCGCCCGAGGATCGACGGGATGCGCCGCTGGTTCCGCGAGTAGACGTCGAGCCGGTTGCAGACGACCCCCGTCCGGCGCCCCTCGACGAGGGGCGAGCTGGCCGCGAGGGCGCCGAGGAGCGGGAGGATCGCCCGGATGGCGAGGTGGAGCCGGCCGAACTCGTCGTCCCCGTCGAACGGGAGGTTCAGGTGGGTGCTCTGGAGGTTCGACCAGCCGTGCCCCCGGCAGTCGAAGACCCGGTGGTACGCGTCGTAGATCGGCCGGTTGTCGTGCGGCCAGAGGCGGGTCTCCCGGAGCGGGTCCATCGTCGGGTGCATCGCCGTCGGGAGGAGCATCGCCCCGTGGTCGGCGAGGATCCCGTCGATCCGCCGCACCTCGGTCTGGAAGGCGTCCGCGACGCCGACCAGGGATCGGACCGGCCCGTTCGTCTTCAGCTCGATGACGTGGAGGACCAGCTCGTTCGACCAGGCGATCGGCCCCTCCTCCCAGTCGGTCGTCACCTCGCCGGCGACCGCGCGGAGCAGCTCGTCGGCGATCGGTCGGACCCGGAGGGTCGCCCGGTCGACGATCATGAGCTCCAGCTCGACCCCGTACCCCTCGAACATCTTCAGCGTCGTCATCCGTTGCGACCCGCCTGCTTGGTCCGCTCGATCCGGGACAGGAAGACGCGGAGGATCCGGACGTACAGGTCGTCCTTCAGGACCGCGTCCTCGTACCCCGAGTCGAGGCTCGGGTTGTCGTTCACCTCGATCACCCGGACGTCGTCGCCGAGCTGCTTCAGGTCGACGCCGTACAGGCCGTCGCCCATCAGGTTGGCGGCCCGGACCGCGGCCCGGACGACCTTGGTCGGGGCGAGCTCGACGGGGATCGTCTCGGAGGCGCCGTCCGCCTCGAGCCGCCCGCTGGAGTCGCGCCGGATGATCTGCCAGTGCCGCTTCGCCATGAAGTACCGGCACGCGTAGAGCGGCGTCTTGTCGAGGACGCCGATCCGCCAGTCGAAGTCGGTCGGGAGGAACTCCTGGGCGATCACCAGGGCCGACCGGTCGAGGAGCTTCCCGATCTCCGCCCGGTACTCGTCGGCGGTCTCGACCTTGACGACGCCGGCCGAGAACGCCGAGTCCGGCTGCTTCAGCACGCACGGGAGCCCGAGCTCCGGCACGACGGTGTCGGCGTTCCCCCGGTGGACGATGACCGTCCGCGGGGCGGGGACCTTGTGCCGGGCGAGCGCCTCGGCGAGGTAGACCTTGTTCGTGCACCGGAGGATCGACTGGGGATCGTCGATCACGACCAGCCCCTCGGCCGCGGCCTTCCTCGAGAACCGGAACGCGTCGTTCCGGACGCTCGTGGTGATGCGGAGGAAGAGGGCGTCGAACTCCGCCAGGCGGCCGTAGTCCGACCGGCGGATCATCTCCACGTTCAGGCCGACCTTCCCCGCCGCCTTGGTGAATCTCGCCAGGGCGCGCTCGTCGGACGGCGGCTCGGCCTCGTCGGGGTCGTGGAGGATCGCGAGCTGGTACCGCCCGGCGAGCCGGACGTGCGAGCGGCGGGGCGGCGACCGGAGGTATTGGTCGGCGGCCTCGGCCACGAACTCGCGGTGCGACTCCGGCACGTCGCCGATCCCGAGGACCCGGAGCGACTCGAGCGCGAACGGGGCGTCCGAGGTCGGCCGGGCGAACGTCGCGCGCATCAGCGGGGCCCGGAAGCGGCGGAAGAGCGCCTGGGAGAGGGGGTCGTGCCGCTTGGCGAGGTTCCGGCCGAAGTAGACCGAGAGCTCGAACGGACTCGTCGTGATCCGCGCGAGCGAACGCTCGATCAGCGGGGCGAGCTCGGACGCCGCGAGGCGGACGACGTCCTGGGCCCGGAGGTCCTGGAGCGTGCCGACCTCCGGGATCGGCCGGTGCCCGCGCGCCTCGGCGAGGAGCGAGACGTAGTACCCCGACCGCTGGTAGGCGAGGGACCGGCAGAGGTTGACGACGGGGCGTCGCGCCGACTCCGGGTCCGGGGGGTGCGTGAGGTACTCGTCCGCGGTGACCACGTCGACCCCGTCGAGCGAGAGGGGCCAGTCGGACGGGGCGGAGACGACGACCAGGGGGTTCATCCGGTCCTCCCGGGGGCGCGCGTCCTCTTCTTCCGGCGCGGCGGATCGAGGATGAGCAGGTTCCCGTCGAAGGTGAGCACGCCGAGGAGGATGGCGCAGAGGAGCCGATCGAGGCCGACGTCGTAGACGTGCTCGGCGTCGAACGGGTGGTCGAGGTAGGGGTCCGCCACCCGGACGAGGCCCGCCGCGGCGTCGTAGCCGCAGACGACGACGAAGTGCCCGGCCGGCTCGCCGTGGACGTCGTCCGCCTCCTCGTCCTCCGGGCGCTCCCGCGCGGTCCGGTAGAGCCAGGTCGCGGAGAGGCCGGTCAGGATGGGCCGGTTCCGGCGCAGGTGGCGGCGGATCTCGGTCCCCGTGAAGTCGTCGAGGACGATCCGGCCGCCGAGGTCGAGGAACTCGACCAGGGCCTCGCACTCGCGCCCGAGCTTCGGGTCGTCCTTCGCCGCCGCGCGGGAGAGGAGGCGTTCGCGCAGGTCGACCCCCTCGGAGAACCACGTCGGATCGAACACCTGGAGGTTGAAGGTGTGGATCGTCGCCCCGTAGCCGCGGCGCAGGGCGTGGATCGCCAAGTAGACGGCCAGGGTGCCGCCGTCTTCGAGCGCGGGGACCTCGTCGATCACCGTGTCGAGGTCGACGTCGTCGCCGTGGTAGCGGTAGACCGCGTGGAGGCAGGTCGGTCCGCAGGTGCGGTCGTC
>JAUIEL010000508.1 GCA_030428825.1 bacterium | reverse complement strand
CGGGCTGGCGGCGTGCGAGACCCTGCCGTTCGGGCCGCTCCGGATCGGGGTGCTCGAGGCGCCGGCGCTCGATCTGGCGCGCGCGCTCGGAGTCGGCGGCGACGACCCGCCGACGGTCCGCCTGGTGACCGAGTCGGCGGTGACGCGGATGCTCGCGTCGGGAGAGCTCGACCTCGCCCTCCTCCCCCAGCCGCTCGCGTCGCAGGTCGCGGCGCTGTCGAGCTCCGCGATCGAGGACGGCCGCGCGGCGCCGGCGCGGCGGATCGTCGGCGGCGCCGTGCTCGTCGCCTCGCCGGCGTTCGCGGCGGCGAACCGGCCGCTGCTCGAGCGGCTGGTCGGCATGCACGCCGTGTCGGCGCGGTTCGTGGCGAACGATCCGGAGACCGCGGTCGGGCGCGCGACGACGCTCCTCGAGGGGGTCGGGGCCGAGGTGCCGCCGGCGATCTTCTGGGCGCGGGGGATCGAGCGGCTGGCGTTCGACGACGCCCTCCCCCGCGACGCGCTGGCCGAGCTCGCCGAACTCGGGGGGATCGGGCCGGTCGAGGCGCTCCTCGACGACTCGTACCTCGCCGAGGCCCACGCGGCCGAGGCGAGCGCGACCCTCGATCCGGAGGGCGACGACGGGTAACGTGGGCCCTCCTCGTCGAGACGGACCCCGTCCCCGCGACAGCCCGTGACCGAACCGCTCTCACCCCAGCCCGCGACCGAGTCCGGCGGCGGCTCCCCCGTCGTCGCGCTCGCGTACGTCGGAGCGGCGATCCTGCAGCTCCTGTTCCTCAAGGGGTGCGCGGTCTACCTCGAGCTGGAGGCGTTCGGCGCGGTCCAGGCCGCCTTCTGCCTCTCGTTCGGGGCGTCGTTCCTCGCGATGGCGCTGCGGGCCGCCAGCGCGACGCGGGTGGCCCATCCGCACCCCGACGGACACCGGCCGCGCTTCGATCGGCTGGCGTGGAAGGCGGCGGCCGCCGCCGCCGCCGGCGCGATCCTGCTGGCGCTCTTCCCGGTCACCGAGCGGCTCGACCTCCCGAGCCCGGCGATCGCGGCGCTGATGCCGGTCCTGGTGGCGGCCGCGATCGTGCATGGCGTCTCGACCGGGACCGTCCTCGGCAGCGAGCGGGACCGGCGGTTCGCGGCCCTCGTGGTGTTCGAGCCGGTCCTCCGCTGCCTCCTCGCGGCGCTCCTCCTCTCGCTCGGCGTCGGCGCCGACGGGCCCGGCCCGGTCGCCGCGATGACCGTCTCGCTCGCGGCGACCGCCGGCTTCGGACGCTTCATGTTCCCGCCCGAGCCGCGTCCCGACGAGCGCCCGCGGCGACGGCGACGGCAGGCGCTCGCGACCCCGGCCGCGGTCGCCGCGATCGCGGCGTACGGCGTCCTCCTCGGCAGCGACGTCCTCCTCGCCCGCCTGACCCTGTCGCCCGACGAGGCGGCCCGCTACGCCGGCGTGGCGGCGGCGAGCCGGTTCCTCGTCCTCCTCCCGTTCCCGCTGTCGCTGCTGCTCCTCGCGCGCCTGCGGGGCGCGGCCGGGAGGCGGGCGCCGGTGCGGGAGCTCGCGCGCGCGCTCGGCGGCATCGTGGTCGGGGACCTCGTGCTGCTGCTGGTGGTGAACGAGTTCGGGCGGTCGTTGCTCGACACGTTCCTCGCGCCGGAGCGGTTCGACGGACTCGGGGGCGCGTACTCGGCGTACGCCATCGCCGCCGCGCTGTACGGGATCGCCCAGGTCCTCCTGATCTTCGGCGTCGCGCTCGACCACGTCTCGCTCGTGCTCCTCCCGTCGGCCGTCGCGATCGTGCAGGTCCCGATCTTCCTCTCCAGCGGGAACACGCTCGAGGACTGCGTGACGATCGTCCAGACGATGGCGCTGCTGCTCGTCTTCTCGCTCGCCGCCGTCGTCCTCCTCCCGCGGGTCGTCCGCGAGCTCGCGCGACGCGCCCGCGACCGGGCGACCGCCTGACGGCGCCCTACTCCTCGTCGGTCGGAGGCGCGGGCCAGATCGGCACTCCGACCTCCGGTCCGGGGTTCGACACGTGCGCGGCGAGCTCGGCCTGGCGGATGCCGCGCAGCTTCCCGAGGATCGGCGTCGTCACCGCGAAGCCGAGGAAGAAGAGACAGCCGAAGACGAGGAAGAAGCCGCTGGCCCGGGTCGCGTACGCGCGGAGGTTCCGCTGCGACGCGATGAGGAGGTGCGGGATCGCCAGCACCGCCGCCGAGAGGAGCGGCAAGAGGACCACGAAGAGCGGCGGCCCCCCGAACATCGCGATCCACTCGGACCGGCGGATCGGGCGCTCGAGGGGGAAGATCCCGTCGTGCCCGATCCAGACCAGGAGCGCGAACGGCGCGACCGCGGCGAGGAAGTCGAGGCCGGGGAGCGTCCACGCGGCGGACGGGTCACGGCGGCGACGCGAGCGGATCGGCCGGCCGGTCCGTTCGGAGCGCTCGACCCGCCGGGCGGCGGCGGCGCTCTCCGCGGGGGCCGCGTCTCCGTCCTCCTTCCGCCGGCGCCGGACCCACGGCAGGAGGAGGAGGCCGGTGACCCAGGCGAGGAGCGCCCACCGGACCAGGATCCCGTGCGCCGCCGAGAGAGGGAGCACCAGCTCGCCGACGCGCCGGGAGCGGGTGCGCGCGTTCACGTGGGACCGGAGCGCGCCCGACTCGCCGCGGACCGAGTCCTCCAGGCCGCTCGCGCCGTGCGTGTAGCCGGCCGCGGCGAGCCGCTCGGCCATCGCCTTCACGCCGCGCGTCCCCTCGCCGACGCGGGGGACGTCGCGCGCGGTGACCGTCGGGGCGGCCCGCAACGCGTCGAGGTAGACGTTCGGGGCAGCCAGCGCCTGCCGCGCGTCGGTCTTGAGGAGCGCCGCCTCCGCCAGCCGCTCCGCGCACTGGTGCAGGGAGAGGAACGTCTCCATCCAACGATGCTTGTCCTCCCCGCCGAGGCGCCCGGCGTCCGCCCGTCCGATGCGGTCCGCGATCCGCTCGAGCAGCTCTCCGCTCGAGTAGTTCCGGTCCTCGTACGCGTCGTCGAGCAGGAACTCGCACGTCTCGAGGTCGGGGAGACCGCGCGACGAGAGGAACGCGTGCGCCGAGGCGCTCCGGTGGCGCAGCCGCGAGTCGACCACCGGCGCCCGCGCGGCGAGGACGAGCGACTGGCGCGCCTCCTCGATCCGCTCGTCCGCGAGCGCGATCTCCGCCGCGAGGAGGTCGAAGTAGCCGTTGTCCGGGTCGATCCGCGTCAGGAGCCGCACGACCTCGCGCGCGAGCATCCCCTCGCGGAGCGCGACGTCCGGGTCCCCCGCCGGGCCGACGACCTCGCGGTGGGCGCGGAGCGCGTCGGCGGCGAGACCGGCGAACGCCGGCTCCTCGGGGAGCGCGTCGGCGAGGGCGAGGAGGAGCTCGAACGGTTCGTCGAACGTCTCCTGCCCGAGGGCGTCGCGGCGGAGCGCCAGCGCGAGCCAGTACAGCTCGGCCGCCCCGAGGCGCTCGCCGATCGGGAGGTCGTCGTCCTCGGCCGCCCGCCGGAACTCCTCGACCGTCCACGACAGTCCCCGCGGCTCGTCGACGCGGTACGTCACGGGCCCGGCGTCGACGGACGGCACCACGCGCGCGGCGGCCTGGCCCAGCAGCGCGAGTCGCGATCGATCGACCAGGAGGACCCCGAAGGAGATCCCCACGATCAGGAACGGCGTCCAGACCTTCAACGTCCTCGCTCTCGGTCGGCGGCGCGTCGAGTCTAGCAGACCCCGGGGCGGCCGTCCGGCGCCGCGGGTTTGACCTCGCCGACCCGGCCGAGTCGAATGCGCCCCCTTCCGAGGCACCGCAACGCTCCCATGCCCCTCTCGTCCGGTCCCACCACGTGCGCGCTCACCGGCGCCGCGATCGGCGCGCTCGTCGCCGCGCTGTTCGAGGCGACCCCGCTGCGCCGCCTCGAGCCGCCCGTGGCCGACCGGATCGCCCGGTCCGCGGCCGACGCGGAGAAGGCGCGCGCGTCGAGGGTCCGGATCGTCCTGCGGGACCCGGACGACGCCGGCGGCGCGGCGCGGCTCTGGGCCGAGCTGATCACCCGTCTCACCCCCCGGCGGCCCGGGGCCTTCCTGATCGACGACGACGCGCCGCTCGACGACGCGAGCCTGGAGGCGGCGGCGCTCCGCTCGGGCCGCGTCGTCGTCCCGCTCCGACCGGCGCGGACCGAAGAGCCCGCGTCGCCCCTCCCGGAGAAGGCGACGGTCTCGGTCTACGGCGAGCTCGACGCGCCCCTCGCCTCGTCGTCGCCCCGCCGGGACGCCGCCGCCCGCGCGTCCGACCGCCTCGGCGTCGACGCGTTCGACGTCGACCCGGACGGTCGCGTCCGTCGCCTGCCGCTCGTCGTCCGCTCGGGCGAGGAGACGGCGCCGACCGTCCCGCTCGCCTGCGCGATGACGGCGTTCGGCGAGTCGAGCGTCCGCGTGGTCGACGACGGAGAGACGCTCTCCCGCTTCGCCGGCATCGACGTCCCGCTCGACGACGGCGCGCTCCGCCTCCGCTACCGCGGCCCCGCGGGCACGTTCGAGACCGCCGACGCCCGATCGCTCCTCCGCGCGCTCGAGACCGGCGCCGAGGACGAGTGGCTCGAGTCGCTCCCGGATCGCGCCCTCTTCCTCTTCGGCGTCCGCACGACCGAGGCGACGCTCGCGACGCCGGTCGACGCCGCGCTCCCCCGCGTCGAGGTCGTCGCCACCGCGCTCGACAACCTGATCCGCGCCGACGCCCTCCGCCGCGTCGGATTCGCCGCCCGCCTCGCCCTCGCCGCCGCCCTCGCCGCCGCCGCCGCCCTCGTCGCCCGCACGCATCCGAGAGCCGCCTGGCTCCTCCTCTCCGTCCCCGTCGTCGCGGCTGGGGCGTGGTACGCGGTGGGTGCGGTGCTCGAGGTGGTCGGTCCGACGGTCGCGGTGGCTGTGGCTGTGGCGCTGGGCAGAGGTCGCGGCGCTGCGCTGGGCTGGGGTCGCGGCGCTGCGCTGGGCTGGGGTCGCGGCGCGGGCGAGTGACACCGCTGCGCGGGGCGGGGGGCACTGCGCGTGGAGCGGGGGGCCGCTGCGCGGGGCGGTGACGCCGCTGCGCTGGGCTGGGGTCGCTGCGCGAGGCAGTCACACCGCTGCGCGGGGCGGGGGGCACTACGCGTGGTGCGTCGGGCCGCTGCGCGGGGCGGGC
>JAUIEL010000507.1 GCA_030428825.1 bacterium | reverse complement strand
AGCTGCGGCAGCTGGATCGCCTGCGTATAGGCATCGTAGCCCTCGAGCGCCTCCTCCACGCGGCGGCGCGCGTAGGCGAACAGCGACTTGGCGGTGACGAGATGGCCGACGCCGGGCTGGTGGAGATCCGGGCGTCGCACACCTACGAGCGGCCGGCCGAGGTGCGCGAGGTCGAGCTCGACGACTTCTCCGCCTACGAGGGGTCGGCCGAGGCGCCGATGACCGAGCTGGAGGACCTCGTGGTCGAGGGGTGCGGCTTCCGCGGGATCGACGTCCAGGGCCAGTCCGTCACCGTCCGCTCCTGCCGGGTCCGGAACACCGGGTTCATCAGCAGCGGCGTCGCCATCAACGTCTGGGGGATCCTGGCGCAGGGGACCTCGGTCCGCGTCGAAGGGAACCAGGTGCACGAGCTCACGAGCGCCGGCGGTCAGACCCTGCGGGCGATCCAGACCTCGGGGAGCCGGGGGTCGACGGTCGTCGGCAACGAGGTGCGGAGCACCCAGACCCTGAGCGCCGGCATCATCCTCTTCAGCGGCGACGCGAACTTCGCCACCGACAACGTCGTCGCCGATTGCAGCACCGGCCTGTCGTTCGCCAACGGCGCGCCGGGGAAGTACCGGGACAACCTGACCCTGAACTGCGCCACGGCGTTCAGCGGCGGGACCGCGGTCGGCTCGAACAGCTGACGGACGGGCGCGGGCCCGGAGCGACGGGGCGGGGCGATCCGTCCCGCCGGATCACCAGATCTCGGCCCGGACCTCGCGCCGCCGCATGACCGGGGCGTCCTCCGACAGCGCGAACGCGTCGGAGAACCACTGCAGGTTCGAGAGCGGGCCGATGCATCGGAACGGGGACGGGGAGTGCGGGTTCGTCCGGACCTGGAGCTTCAGCGCCTCGTCGCGATACTTCCCCCGCCAGGCGCGGGCATACGCGAGGAAGAACCGCTGCTCGGGCGTGAACCCCTCGATCGGCGCGCGGTCCTTCCCCTCGAGCGCCTTCCGGAGCGCCACGTACGAGATCGTCACGCCCCCGAGGTCGGCGATGTTCTCGCCGAGGGTCAGCTCGCCGTTGACGCGGAGGTCGTCGATCGCGACGTAGTCGGCGAACTGGTCGACCACGACCTTCGCCCGCCGGCGGAACTCCTCGCGGTCCGCCTCGGTCCACCAGTTCCGCAGGTTCCCGCGGGCGTCGAACTGCGAGCCCGAGTCGTCGAACCCGTGGGTGATCTCGTGGCCGATCACCGCGCCCATCGCGCCGAAGTTCAGGGCGTCGTCGTAGTCGTCGCTGAAGAACGGCGGCTGGAGGATACCGGCCGGGAAGACGATCTCGTTGTGGAGCGGGTGGTAGTAGGCGTTCACGACCTGGGGCGGCATCCCCCACTCGTCGGGGTCGGTCCGCCGTCCGACCTTGGCGAGGTCGTACGCGACGTCGAACGCCCGCGCCCGCATCCGATTGCCGGCCCAGTCGTCGCGACGGAGCTCGAGGCCGCTCCAGTCGCGCCACCGCACCGGATAGCCGATCTTCGCCCGGAACGCGTCGAGCTTCTCCAGCGCGTGCGTCTTCGTCTCGGCGCTCATCCACGGGAGCGCCTCGAGCCGCTCGCGGTACGCCGCGAGGAGGTGGGTGACCATCTCCTCGCACCGCCGCTTCGCGGTCGGGGGGAACGTCCGCTCGACGAACGCCCGCCCGAGCAGCTCGCCGATCTCGGCGTTCGCGGCGAGCAGGACGCGCTTCCACCGCGGCTTCATCTCCTTCTGGCCGGCGAGTCGGGCGAGGTTGAAGCGGAACGACTCCTCGACGAACGCGGACGACAGGGCCGGCGCGAACGCCCGCACCACGTGCCACCGGAGGTACGCCTTCCAGTCCTCGAGCGGCGCCTCCCCGAGCAGCTCGGAGAATCGCGCGAAGAAGCGGGGCCCGGCGAGGTTGAACGTCGCGAGCTCGCCCACCCCGAGGCCGTCGAGGTAGCGGACCCACGAGAACGCGGGGGCGGCCGCCTCGGCGTCGGCGAGCGCCAGCTTGTTGACGTAGTTCTGCGGGTCGCGCATCTCGACCGCGGTGAACGACGCCTCGGCCAGCCGCCGCTCGAGCGCGTAGACCGCCTCCGCGGCCTCGTCGGCGCGCGCGGCGTCGGTCCCGGCGAGCGCGAGCATCCGCGCCACGTGCGTCCGGTAGTCCCTTTGCAGGGCCGTCGACTCGTCGTCCTCGCGCAGGTAGTAGTCGCGCTCGGGGAGCCCGAGCCCGCCCTGGGAGACCGAGAAGATCGTCCAGTCGCTGTCGTCGAAGTCCGGCACCGAACCGTACGAGAACGCCGCCTCGACGCCGATCCGATGCAGGCGGGGGAGGTGCCTCGCGACGCCGTCGCGGTCCTCGAGCGCGCCGATTCGGGCGAGCTCGTCGGCGATCGGCTCGAGGCCGCGCGCCTCGATGCCCGCCTCGTCCATCCCGCTCGCCATCCACGCCCCGAGCTTCTCGAGGTCGCTCCCCGGCGGCCCCCCGTCGCGCGCCGCGGTCTCGAGGATCTCGCGCAGGATCCGTTCGTTGCGGCGCGTCACCTCCTCGAACACGCTGAACCGGACCTCCTCCGGCGGGATCTCGGTGCGCGAGAGCCAGCCGCCGTTCGCGTACCGGTAGAAGTCCCGCCCCGGATCGGCCGTCAGGTCCATGTCGGCGGGGTCGAGCCCCGGCGCGCCGGGGCCGCTCATCGCCGCCCTCCGTCCGTCGAGCCGGCCCCGACCTCGACCGCGCCGCGCTGTCGGCGCTCGAGGCGATGGGCCTCGAGCACGCGGGACCGCACGGCGGTCTTGTCCCACCGGACGGCGTCCGCTCCGACCCGCTCGTCGGCCGTCACCAGCGTGTCGAGCGCGAGGAGCGTCAGCGCGATCGTCCCGTCGAGGGTCGTGTGGAGGAGGTCCTTGTCGAGCAGGGCGTCGAGCTCGGCGCCCGACCAGGTGCTCTCGCGGATCGCGATCGTCTCGCCGGCACGGATCCGGTCGAGGAACTCGGCCATCGGCACGACGTGGACGTTCGGCTTCTCGTTCGCCCACGAGCGGAGCCGCCGGTTCAGGCGGATCAGGGTCGCCGGCTCGGGGACCTGCCACGGCGCGATCATCGGGGCGTCGTGGATCCCGACCCCCTCCTCCGCCGCGACCCGCACGTCGGGGAAGGTGCCGACGAGGATCGGGCACTCGAACGCGTCGAGCGACCGGAGGCCCCGCTCGAGCCGGCGCAGGCGGTCCTCCTCCTCCGCGGCGAACCCGTAGCCGAACCAGAAGAGGTAGTCGAGCGCGACGAGGAGGGTCGGGTCGTGCCGCTTCGCGGCCTCGGTGTAGCGCCGTCCGTAGCCGACCGGGTCCCGGAAGAAGAGGGCGCTCGACCGGCGGAACGGCGGGGCCATCTTCCGCGTGCTCGACGCGACGAGGACGTCCGACAGGGTGACCATCGCGTCGACCTCGAGCGGGAGGAGGAACCCGTCGGAGACGCTGGCGCCGATCACCGCCACGCGGTCGAAGCGGTGGGCCGGCGCCTCTTCCGGGGGCGCGGTCGGGGCGGCGAGCAGGGCGAGGGTCAGGAGCGCGGAGGGCGTCATGTCTGCTCCGAGGAGGAGTTCGACTCGATGTTAGCGTCCCCGGACGCCAGCCGCGCCAGCGCGCCGCGAACGACGAACGCCCCGGCGATCGCCGTCGCGAGGGACCAGACCGCCGCCGGCGGCCGGCCGAGCAGCAGGTGGCCGATCCCGAACAGCGCCCCGTACGCCGTCGCGATCGCGCCCGCGGTTCCGGCCAGCACCCACCGCCCCTCGCGGGGGACGGACACGTCCGGCGCGAGCGCCCGCACCGGCCCCCACGCGCCGAGCGGCCGGACGCGCCGGTAGAACGGCACGAGCGTCGAGGGGTCGGGGGCCGGGAGGAGGACGATCGACACGAGCGCGGCCGCCGACGAGGCGGCGACCACCAGGAGCAGCCTTCCCTCCGCGGTCAGCGCGCCGTCCGGCGACAGCGGACCGAGCGACCAGGACGTCTCCCAGTGGGTCAGGACGGTCGTCGTCGTCGCGGACACGAGCATCGCGACGATCTCCGTCGCCCCCCGGACGCGCCACCAGAGCCACCGGAGGACGTAGACCGGCCCGACCCCGCCGAGGAACGCCAGGAAGAAGAGGAAGAGCGCGCTGATCGAGTCGGCGCGCGCGGCGACGAGGGCGCCCGCGACCATCACGAAGACGCCGCAGAGCCGCGCCGCCGCCACGTAGTGCCGCGGGGAGCGGTCGGGGGCGACGAAGCGACGGTAGAGGTCGTTCACGAAGTACGACGACGCGAGGATGACGTGGGTGTCGATCGTCGACATCAGGGCGGCGAGGAGCGACGCCACGACCAGCCCGAGCAGGCCGATCGGGAGGAACCGGACCATCATCGCCGGGTACGCCCGCTCGGAGTCGGTCCGGGCCACGACCCCTCCCGCGGCGATCCGCGCCCCCGCCGCGACGGTCGGCACCGGGGACCAGACGTCGGAGGCGTCCCACGTCACGCGCGCGCTCTCGCCTCCCGCGTCCGGGGCGACGACGACGAGTCCGTCCTCGGCCGCGGCGACCGTCCCCGCGATCGGCGCGGTCCGCTCCTCGGTCGGCAGGACCACGAGCGACGCGAGGGCGACGACGATCCACGGCCACGGCCGGAGCGCGTAGTTCGCCAGGTTGAACCAGAGCTGGGCGAGCACGCCGTGCCGTTCGTCCCGGCAGGCGGCGATCCGCTGGACGATGTACTCGCCCCCCTCGATCGACCGGGTCGCCCACCACTGGACCCCGAGGTAGACCGCGACCGCGGAGATCGGCACCGTCCAGAACGCGGGGTCGAGCCACCCGGCGGCGTCCGGCGGCGCGGCCGGGAGGAGGTCGACGACGCCGTCGGAGATGGCGCCGGACGCGATCCCGTCCCGCACCGCGTCGAGGCCGCCGACCCCGTGCCACGCCGCCACGGCGAGCGCGACCGCGCCGATCATCGCGATCCCGAACTGGGCGACGTCGGTCACGACCACGCCCCAGAACCCGGCCGCCAGCGAGTACGTCATCGCGACGACGCACGCGCCGGCGACGGCGAGGTTCTCGTCGACGTCGAACAGGACCTTCGAGATCTTCGCCGCCGCGAGCAGGACCCAGCTCAGGACCAGGATGTTCGTGATGCCGGCGTGGAAGAA
>JAUIEL010000506.1 GCA_030428825.1 bacterium | reverse complement strand
ACCTGAACCCGCTGAACAACATCCCGCTCGCGTCCGGACACCCGATCGCCTGGATCGACGTCCGCGAGCACACCGAGGTCGCGCTGAAGATCTCGCACGACGCGCGCCGCCGGCTGAAGCTCGAGTGGAAGAACCTCCCGATCGAGCGGTGGCACGCGCAGCAGCACGGGCAGGTCGACGTCACGGTGATCCTCGGGTTCGTCCCGGGGGAGACGGGGGTCCACGGGAGCATCGACGTCCGGATGCGCTCCGGGCCGGACGGGAAGATCGACATGGCCCTCCTGTCGGTCTCGTTCCCCGAACTCCTCCTGTCGTCGCTGAAGCTCGGCGCCGAGTCGCAGGGGGACCTCGAGGACGACGTCCTCCTCTCGCCGGTCCACCACGGCTACCTCGTCCCGAACCCGATCGAGTGGCTGGACGTCCCGGCGACCGACGCGTGGGGGCCGGACAGCTTCGTGACCGACTTCTCGCCGACGATCCTCGGCACCGAGCGGGCCCGGAAGTTCACCTACCCCGGCGACTGCTCGACGCAGTTCATGTTCCTGTTCGACCCGCTCGCCGAGTCGAACGCGACGGAGGACTGGATCGACTTCGTCGGGAACGTGATCCAGGGGTACACCACCCGTCCGAGCCGCCGCGTCGGACCGACCGCCGGCCTGTACGTCGCCGCGCACGACCCGGACCTGAACGTCAAGCGCATCGTGCACGACGTGCTCGACCAAGGGCTCGGCAAGCAGCTCCGCCTCGGCGTCCGGACGTTCGTCGAGTTCTCGTCCGATCGGCTGGACGAGATGAAGACGCCGGGCGTCGGCATGCCGGGTTCGCTCTGGCAGCGGTACGCGCAGGGGCCGTTCGTCCTGACGTCCGAGTTCGATCGCACGGACGGCCGGGTCCTGGCGCGCGATCCGTCGTTCCGGTGGCCGGTCGTCCTCGAGATGATCGACGGCGACTGGATCGACGCGATCGAGCGGTACCGCCGGTTCTTCCTCGCCGAGAGTCACGCCCTGCATCGCGACGTCCAGGGGGACGCGGTCCGCCTGCGCGACCTCCCCCCGTCGGTCCTCCCCGAGGCGCACCGCGAGCTGATCGGCACGATCGACCTGCTCGACGTCACGCCGGAGGCGCCTCCCGCGGCCGGCGCCCCGGTGGTGGTCCCCCGGGCCGACGACGTCCGGCGCTACGTCCACTTCCTGCGCGAGGACTGGAAGCTGTACCAGGACCTCGGCGAATCGGTCGAGGCGCCGCTCTACCTCGTCACCCCCCGCGAGGGGATGGTCGACGGCGCCGGCCCGACGCCGGGGCTGGCGGTCGCGTCGGCGGGGAACGGCGGCCTGGATCGGTACCCGCGACCCGATCTCCCCGAGTTCCTCTTCCGCCTCCGCGTGCCCGAGGGGCGGTGGCCGCCGCAACCCTGGGAGGGACGCGTGCTGGTCGGGACGCCGCGCGACCACGGCCGTCTGCACGTGAACAACCCGCTGATCTTCCCGGGGTTCGTCTCCGTCTTCCGCGAGACGGGGCACGAGGCGCTGTTCGAGACGAACGTCTGGCTCGAGAGCTTCGCCCGGTCGCGCGCGGCCGGGAACCAGACGAAGCGGATCGGGAACCACCTCCTGGCGATGCGCGCGCGCGACGAAGAGGAGAAGACGTTCGAGACCCAGGTCGACCTGATCGAGCTGAACGGGTCCGGGGCGCTGGCGATGCCGGACTACACCGAGTGGATCCCGACCTGGCGCACGGGCGGCCGCCTGCCGGTCGACGATGTCGGCGGCGGGAACGCGTGGTTCGAGGGCCACCGCGAGATGCGCCGCTCGATGATGCAGGACGGCCTGCTCGCCGCGGCGCCGCCCGCGATCGGGTTCTCGACCGGCGAGATGAACGAGGCGGTCCTGCAGCAGAACCTCCCGATCGGCCTCCGGACGCCGTACCCCGCCTCGGTGTTGGAGGACGCCGCGCCGCGTCACCTCTCGGTCTTCGCCGAGCCGGTCGCGATGACGTCGTACCTCTATCACGACTACGCGCTGCTGCGCGGCCGCGGCGTGACCTTCGCCCAGTCGTTCGCGATGCCGGCGGACGAGGTCCCGATCGGCAGCGGCCTCGACCCGCGCTACCTCGATCAGACCAACCCGGCCGAGCGGGCGTTCGGCTACCGCCTGTCACGCCACCGGCTCGCGCGGGAGATCGTCCACGCCGGGCTCCTCTCCGGCGTCGGGATCGCGACCGCGCCGGGGCTGCAGTTCGAGAACGACGCCGGAAGCGACGGCGTCATCGGCTCGGCGGACGACCGCGTCTGCACCTCGGACGGGCGGACCGCCGGCGAGTTCGACGTGGCGAAGGACGGGTGGCTCGATGGGTCGCCGCCGCGGTTCGCGCGGGACCTGCTGCGGGCGCGCTCGCAGATGCGGAGGTTCTTCATCGGCGGTCGGCGGGCTCGCGACCCGGTCCTGACCGACCCGGACGACGACCCCGACTTCTGGGCGGACGACCTCGTGGTGAAGCGATGGGCCGCGCTCGACCTCAGCGACTCGATCGGGACGTTCCACGGCGGCGAGGACACGTCGACCGGAGGCATGAACATCGAACGGCTCGTGGTCGGGACGTACGTCGACGACGGCGTCCTCGACGACGGGCGGCGGCACCGGTTGATGATCTGCGTCGCCAACCCCTCGTCGGCCCAGATCACGTACCAGCTCCTGTTCGACACGCGGAAGTGGAGCCTCCCGAAGACGGAGACCTACACCCTGGAGGCGCTCGACCTGCAGCTCCAGCCGATCCCGAACTTCGGGACCACGACGGGCGTGACCTGGAGCTCGGGGAACCTTCGACTGCCGCAGACGATCGGCGGGGCCGAGCCGTTCATCACCCCGTACGAGGTCCATTTCTGGGTGCTGCGTCGGACTCAGTAGGGCGGCGGCTCGACTCCCCTCCGGGTCACCCCACAAATGGGGGATTTCCGGCCAAGGAATCCCGCCCGGTCGCGGAGGAGGGGAGTCGGGGCGGCCCACGTTCGACGACCTGCCGCCCGCTCGAACCCCGAGACCCTGGAGATCACCGGCATGCGCGCGTTCCGCTCCCTCCTCCTGTCGCTGGCCCTCGCGGGCGCGGCTTCCGCCCAGACCGGCATCATCGACCAGTCGAACACCGCCAACGACAACGTCGGCTGGAACATGGGGTTCTACTACGACATGCAGCAGCAGATCCCGATCACCACGACCGGGCAGCTCGAGGGGTTCAAGATCAAGATCGCCGCGGACACCTTCAACAAGGGGCTGCCGGTCGCGATCTTCTTCGGACCGGGTCCGTTCCCGCCGACCGCGACGCCACTCTGGAGCGGGACCGCCACCCCGTGGTACCCGGGCGGGTACAAGGAGACCTTCGTCGACCTCTCGCTGGCGAGCCTCTACTTCAACGCGGGCGACGTCATCACCCTCCGGGTCGGCGACGGCGTCGCCCCGGTGCCGGGGACCAGCCTGGTCGGGAACGCGGGCCTGAACTCTCCCTACTACCCCCAGCCGTTCTACGAGCAGGGGGTCCAGGCCCTGTTCAACGAGGCGCTCTGGTTCGAGCTCTGGTTCTTCGGCTGCGCCGGCTCGGCGGTCCCGTACGGCCTCGGCTGCGCCGGGAGCGGCACGGTCTTCCCGAAGCTCTCGATGTTCGGCTGCCCGGTCGAGGGGAGCCAGGTCCAGCTCGAGGTCTCGAAGGCGCTCGGCGGCTCGACCGCCCTGGTCTTCTTCGGCCTCCAGGAGGGGAACGTCCTCATCGACGGCGTCTGCCCGCTGCTGGTGGCGCCGGTCGTCGGCCCGACGCTCATGCTGCCGCTGTCGCCGGGCGGGTCCGGCCAGGGCGCGATCGTCCTGCCCGGCGTCCTCCCGCCCGGCACCCAGGGGGCGTCGTTCACGATGCAGGCGTGGGTCCTCGACCCGGTGCCGCTCCCGGGCGCGGCGGCCACGAACGGGCTGAAGATCACGATCGGCTGAGTCGATCGGTCGGGTTCGAGACCGACATCGAGAGGCCGCGGTCCGCACGGGCCCGCGGCCTCTCGCGCGTCTCTCACCTCGCCTCGAGCGCCTCGATCAGCGCGCGCAGCGGCCCCTCGAGCGCGGCCGCGATCCGGGCGTGCCCCTCCTCGTTCGGGTGGACCCGGTCGATCTTGAGCGACGGCGAGCGGAGGACGTCGTCGAGGACGTCGTCGAGGTAGAGCGCGCCGGTCGCGTCGGCGACCTCCTCCAGGAACGCGGTGAAGCCGGCCCCGAACAGCCCCATGTCGAAGCCGACGACGACCGGCACCGCGCCGACGGCGACGATCCGCTCGACGATCCGCGTCACGTTCGCGCGGGCCACCTCGCGAGAGCCGCGGCGGAGCCCGTCGTTCCCGCCGATCAGCACCACGACGATCGCCGGGGCCCGGCTCGCCACGTCCCGGTCGAACCGGGCGAGCGCGTCGGCGGTCGTGTCGCCGTTCTCGCCCGCGTTGACGACCTCGTACGGCAGCGCGGCGGCGAGGAGGGCGGGATAGGCGCGCTCCTTCCCGAGCCGCGCGCCGGCGGTCAGCGAGTCGCCGAGGAAGACGATCGTCTCCCCCTCGGCGACGTGGAAGTTCGGGAGCGCCTCGTGGTCGGCGCCGCACCCCGCCGTCCCGAGGGCGACGGCGACCACCGCGAGGGCGTGGCGGACGCCGCGCCTCACGACCCCGTGCTCGCGTACCGCCGCACGCCGAGCGTCCACGCGACGGCGAGGAGGAGGACGAAGACGAGCGCGACGACCGGCGAGAGGAAGCAGAGCCGCCGGAACTCGTCGCGGCCGAGGAGGGAGGTCGACGGGTAGAACGCCACGAACGAGAACGGCACGACCCACCGGAGGAGGAAGCGGAGGACCGGGTGGAAGATCTCGACCGGGTAGCGGCCGGCGTTGATGAGGTTGAAGACCGGGGGGGCGATCCCGATGCGATCCTCGAAGTGGAACGAGAGCGAGGCGATGATGCCGAAGACGCTGACGAACAGCACCGCGCCGGAGACGCACGCGACGAGGAGCCACGCCGCGTCGACCCAGCTCCATGAGAGGTCGAGCGAGGCGGCGGCGGCGAGCACGACGACCAGGCCGATCGCGCTCTCCGCCAGCGTCTGGACCCGGAACGACTCGAACACGACCTGCAGGAACGAGTTGAGCGGCCGCAGGAGAACGCGGTCGAAGTGCCCC
>JAUIEL010000505.1 GCA_030428825.1 bacterium | reverse complement strand
AACCGAGCGGAGACCCAACCGGACGCATCGCGCGAGGACGTGAGCGGGTCGGAGAGCTCGTCCCTCCTCCGGCCGCCGCCGTGGCGAACGCGCGGACGTTCCCGAACGCGTTGCGAGCCGCGCAGCGGTCAAATCTCTTTCCAGACCTTCGCCAGGCTCTCGCCGAACACGTCGATCCGCCAGGAGCAGAACCAGCCGAAGGGGGTCCGCGCCACGGCGTACCCGGTCCGCTCGAGTCGATCGCGGAGCGCCTCGAAGAACTCCGCCGCGAAGCGCGCGTCCGCGGTGTCGCCGCCGAGGTGGGTGAACGAGTGGAGGACGACGTTCTTCAGGCCGCGCTTGTTCGCGAGCCACTTGACGTGCTTCAGCGTCTTCTTCAGCACCGAGGTCCGCCGCTCGTCCGGCGCCTCGTCCTGCTTCTCGGCGTGGACGAACACGACGACGCAGTCGCGCATCTCTCCCGCCTCGGCGTCGCCGGCGTCGTCGAGGGTCCGCTGGAACGGCTCCCAGCCGAACGTCGCGGCCTGGAAGGTGAGGAGCTTCACGCGGGCGGGCGCGAGCCGTAGTCGACCGGGGCGAGCTTTCGGAAGTCGGGGCGGCGGCGCGAGAAGACGAGCCGGTCCCCTTCGTCGGTGCGACGGCGGAAGCCGAAGAGGTGGAAGATCTGCAGGACCAGCCACCGCGCGACCCGCGGGTCGACGATGAGCGTGTCGAGCCGCGACTCGTGCCACTTGACGCCCGGCAGGACCGGGAGGAGGACGTGCAGCCGGAGCTTCCGGAGCGCGGTCGAGACGTGCAGCCAGAACTTCCGGATCGCGCGGACGACGAAGAAGCCGTCGTCCCCCTGCGACTGGTAGAGCGGCATCAGGATGCGCGCGTTCCAGGTCGAGCGGACCTCTCCGTCCGCGCGGGCGGCGAGCGGTTCGCCCTTCCGGATCGACTGGAAGTTGACGTACCCCGGCCGCATCACGAAGCCGTCGTCCGGCCCGACCGCCTCGCGGTGGACGATCTCCACGACGTGCGGGATCCCCTTCGACGCCGCCTCGAGGCGCGCGCGGCGCCTCCCGAGGTCGTTCACGTCCGAGGCGGCGAGGCAGCCGGCGGTGACGAGCGTGATCCAGATCGCGTCCTCGTCGTGGTCGACGGTGAGCGGGTCGTCGTGCTGGCCTCCCTCGAAGACGCACGCGACGTGGCCGAGGTCGTCGAGGTAGCTGAGCATCGTGCCGTCGATCGACTCCTCGAGACCGAGGATGACCGGCACCGGCAGCGCGAACGCGAGGCGCCGGTTCCGCATCGTGTCGGAGATCGCGCAGAACGGCGCGCCCCCGGCGGAGGTCGAGTGGACGTCGAGGAACGTCACGGGGGTGCGCGCCTCGGCGAACAGCCCGACGAAGATCGAGGCGAGCTCGCGCTGCTCGCGGTCCTCGGCGGCCGCATCGCCGCGCGCGAGGAGGTCGCGGACGAGGTCGGAGTGCCACCCGCGGTTCAGGTCGCGCTCGACGAAGCGGACCTTCCTCGCGAGCGCGTCGACGTTCCCGGCGAGCCCGAGCAGCTTCCCCTTCAGCGGCACCCGGTCGCGCTCCAGCGCGTCGAACACGCGGCGGAGGGCGAGGGTCCCCGCCGGCTCGTTGCCGTGGACGCCGGCCGTCACCACGACGATCGGGCCGGGCCGACCGGTCGAGTACGAGCCGATCACGCGGTCGCGCCGCGCGGTCTCGGGGGCTGGCGTGGGGTGGAGTGTCGACCCTGACATGGTGACGTGGGGATGCTACTCGATCCCTCTCCTTCCATCGACGCCGACCCGTTGTTTTTGGAGTCCGGCCCCCGGAGAATCGTCGCATCGATGAACCCCGACGAATCGCTCGAACAACGCCAGCAGGAGCTCCGGCGGGCGCTCCCGTCCCACCTCGCCGCCGGAACCGGTCCGGTCGCGGTGGCGCGCGCGCCGGGATGCCTGGACGTCCTCGGGGGCGCGGTCCGATTCGCGGGGGGGGCGTGGGTCTCCTGGCCGATGCGCGCCGGGGTGACCGTGGCGATCCGGAGCGTCGACGGTCCGGCGCTCGATCTCGCCAGCCGCGGCCGCTCCGACCGGGCCCAGGCGGACCGCGCGGCCTGGCCGCTCGCCGGGATCGAGGAGGCCGTCGAGGCGTCCGGGGAGGGCGGGCTCGCGGAGTGGCTGCGGGCCGATCGGACGACGGCTTGGTCGGAGCGGGTGGTCCTCTCGCTGCGGCGCGTCTTCCGCCGGGCCGGGAAACCGTTACCAGGGCTCGCGGTCGACGTCCGATCCGACCTCCCCGAGGGGTGCGGGTTCCGCTCGTCGACGGCGCTCGCCGCGGCGACGGCGCGCGCGGCCGCCACCCTCCTCGGCCTCGACGGGCGGGAGTGGATCGACGACGTCGAAGCGGTCGGTCGGGTCTGCGCGCCGCTCTCCCAGCCGAGCGACGCCCGCGCGGTCTGCGACGCGGTGGCGGGTCGTTTCCTGCCGTTCCTCGCCCAGCCGTGCGAGCCGCTCGATCCGGTGGCGCCGCCGCCGGACGTCGAACCGGTGGCGCTCGACCTCGGCGGTCGCGTCGCCGCGCCGCCGATCGTGCGGACCGCGGCGGCGATGGCGTACCGCATCATGGCCGCGCGCATGGGGCTCACCGTGGCGACCCGCGGGCGCGGCGAGCCGCAGGAGGTCGACGATCCGTTCTACGGCGGCTGGCTCGCGAACTGCGACCCGGTGACGTTCACGAACGAGTTCCGCGACGCCCTGCCGGAGCGACAGCGCGGGGAGGCGTTCCTCGACAGCTACGGCGGCCTCGCCGACGCCGTGGTCCGCGTCGACCCGGACGTCGAGTATCCCGTGCGCGAGGCGGCGGGGCTCGTCCTCTCCGAGCACCAGCGCGCCTGCCGCTTCGTCGACGAGCTGCACCGGACGTCCGGCGTCGAGGGGGCGACGGCCGAGAACATGGGGGCGCTCCTCCGCGCGTCCGAGGCGGAGGCGCGCCGCCTCGACCTCGTCCCGCGACGCGCGGCCGAGCTGGTCGACGTCCTCGATCGGCGCGGGCCGGGGCGCGGCGTGCTCGGCGTCCGGTCGACCGGCCCGGGCGGCGTCGTGGCGCTCGTGCGCCGCGGCGAGGAGTCCGAGCGGGCGCTCCAGGAGGCGGTCGCCGAGTGGGAGCGGAGCTGCGGCCGTTCGGCGACCCTCCTCCGCGGCAGCTCGGGCGGCGCCGCCGGCGCGGCCGCCGCCGCGGTCGTCACGACTCCCTGACCGGCCCTCCTCGGGCGAGCGCGCGGACCGCCTCCGCGTACTCCTCCGGGGTGTCGAGGTCGTTCACCAGCCAGCGGTTCGTCGACGGGACGTGGACGATCCGCTCCGGGTCGCGGCGGACGATCGCGTGGGCCGGCTCGTCCCGGCCGAGCGCGGCGAACTCCCGCGCGACGTCGGCCGCGAAGACGACGGGGTGCCCGCGGCGACCGTCGACCGAGGGCGCGACGATCTTCGCCCGGTCGGGCCGGGACCGGAACGCCGCGAGGAGGCTCCGGACGTCGTCCGCCTCGAAGAGCGGGACGTCGACCGGGCAGAGGACGACCGCTCTCGCGGACGACTCGACGTTCTTCCAGCCGATCCGGATCGACGCCGTCTGGCCGCTCTCCGGGTCGACGTTGATCGCCGTCGTCACGCCGGTCAGGTCGACGCTCCGGCGGAGGGCGGCGCCGATCGGCCGCAGCACGACCACGACCCGCGAGACCGGGACCTCGCGGAGGATCCGGATCACCCGGCCGAGCGCGGGCTCGCCGCCGAGGTCGAGGAGCGCCTTGTCCCTCCCCATCCGGGACGAGCGTCCGGCCGCGAGGACGATCGCCGTGGCGTCGGGAGCGCTCACCCGCGCCGGCACGCGAGCCGGCGCCGGAGGCTCGCGATCTCGCCCCGGTGGTGCGCCTCGTGATCGGCGAGGTGGGAGAGCATCCATCGGAGCGTGACGCTCCGCTCGGCGCCCGGACGCGCGCTCTCGCGTTCGAGGTCGTCGTCCTTCAGCGACCAGCACGCCGACTCGGTGCGGGCGCGGACCTCGTCGAGCTTGCCGAGGTAGTACCCGACGTCGTGGCCCGCGAGGGAGCGCGACGCGTCGGAGTCGAGGACGCCCGCGGCGAGCTCGCGTTCCTCGCTCTCCGCGACCCGCTCGCCGAGGACGACGCGCTGGACCGCCTCGAGCTCGACCCCGGCGACGTGGAGGAGGTGGGCGCCGATCGAGATCGGGTCGTCGTCGAAGCGGTGGTCGAGGTCGGAGGTCGACATGCCCGCGATCGCGTCGCGCGTGCGTCGCCGGCACTCCTCGAGCGCGGCGAACAGGAGCCCGACCTCGCGGCCCATGCCGGAGGGGGGCTCGATCGACAGGGGGGCGACCGGGTCTTCCGAGGCGGACATCGCGATGAATCCTCCCGCGCGACGACGGCCGAGGGTACGGTTTTCGGGCGGCGGCTCGACGGGGGTCCGCTCGTTTTTCGGGCCGGACGCGTCCACCGGGCGGTCGGGCCGGCGGCGCGCGAGGGTCGGATGTCCGAATCGGTCACGGTCGCGAGATGGGAGGAGTTCCCCGACGGCGCCCGGCGTTCGGTCGACGTCGCCGGTCGCGAGGTGACGGTCCTCCGGCTCGGCGAGCGGGTCGTCGCGCTCCGGAACCGCTGCCCCCACGCGAACGGCCGACTCGGGGACGGCGAGGTGAAGGACGGGACGATCGTCTGCCCGCTGCATCGCTGGAGGTTCTCGCTCGACGACGGGTCGACGCGCCGCGCGCCGCACCTCCGCGCCGAACTCCTGACGGTCCGGATCGAGGAGGGGGAGGTCCGGGTCGAGGTCCCGAATGCCTGGTCGCGCGGGCCCGCGGACCCATAGGGCGCCGCAACCGCAGGCAAGAGAACGAGTTCGGTGATCGGGTGGCGTGCATCCGATTCGTGGCCCGGCGCGGATCCGGTGCTATCATTCACCGTCGGGATCGCCCGGAACCCGTCCGACACCTCGGAAGCCCCCTCCATGAAGACGCTCTTCCTGTACGCGCCGGATCGCTGTCTGCCGACCATCCCGTACTCGTCGATCCCCGCGCTCCAGGCGTGTCTGCGGAGGGAGGGGTACGAGACCGGCGTGCTCGACCTGAACGTCGAGCTGTTCGACCACCTCGTCAACCGGGACACGATCTCCGGGTACTACGACTGGGT
>JAUIEL010000504.1 GCA_030428825.1 bacterium | reverse complement strand
CGCGCAGTCGTTGATCGATCCCGGCCACCGAGGCGTGCGGGTCCCGCTCCCCGGCGGGCGGACGCGCGGCGCGTACGACCTGCGGACGGCGCTGGCGCGGGTCCGGTTCGCCGAGCGGGAGGCGCCCGACGATCCCGACCTGCTCGAGCCGATCGCGCGCGTCCTGTACGCGTGCGGCGTGTTGACGAACGACCGGGCGCTGGTCGACGAGGCGATCGAGACGCTCGAGCGTCTGTACCACGACTTCCGATCCCAGTCCCAGCGGATCCCGAACGTCATCGCGGGGTTCAAGCGGATCCGCGACCAGAGGTGGCCGTCCACGCCCTGACCGCGGCCGTCCGCGCCCCCTTCTCGTTTGGCCGGCGCCGGCCCGGATCGTAGGATCGAGCGGGCCCGCCGAGCGCGAACACCTTGAACCCCGAACCGCCGCCGACGACCGATCCGCTCGCTCCGGAGGAGTCTCGCCCGAGCCTCGCGCGCGAGCTGAAGGGGCTCGCCCTTCTGTACCTGGTGATGGCCGCGTTCGCGGGGCTCGTCGCGTTCCAGTGCGTGCCGAAGCCGCCCTGAGGGCACATGTCGGCCGTCTTCCCCACGATCATCGCGGTCCTCCTCGGCCTCTCGTTCGAGGAGTTCTACGCCGAGACCGCGATGCCCGAGGCGAACCTCGTCGTCCTGCTGCTGGCGCTGCCGGTCTGTCTCGTCCCGGTCGCCGTCGCCGAGGGGTTGATCCGGTTCGCGAGGCGTCGGTTCGCGGCGGGGCGTCCCACCAACGTGCGGCCGTACGCGCGCTACGTCGCGGCGACGCCGCTGCCGCTCTACGCGCTCTCGCTGTTCGGGCTCGGGTGGCCGCGCGTCGTCGTGCCGCTCGGTCTGGAGGGGACGGTCCTGGTCGACCACCTCGTCGTCCTGCTGCCGTTCTTCGTGCTGCTGGTCCTGGCGACGGTCGAGGCGACGCGTCTGCGGCGCCACTTCCGTCTCACGCCGGCCGGCCCCGAGCCGATCCCGGTCCGGGAGGCGCTCGGCGCGGTCGTCGACCTCGGACGGCACCTCTCGCTCTTCCTCGTGCCGCTGTTCGGGCTGATCCTGCTGCTCGACCTCGTGTCGGACACGCCGCTCCGGCTCTACTTCCACCACCTGCCGCTCCTCTCGGCGCTCCTCCTCGGGGCGGTGCTCGTCGGCCTGTCGATCTTCTATCCGGTGCTGTTCCGGCTCGGGATGGGGCTGAAGCCGCTGGTCGAGGGGGCGCCGCTGCGGCGGCGGTTGGAAGAGCTGGCGGACCACCTCGGGTTCCGTTGCCGCGACATCCTTTTCTGGCCGACGCGCCGGCCGGTGCTGAACGCGGCGATCGTCGGCGTGATCCCGCGGTTCCGGTACGTGATCCTGACCGAGGAGCTCTGCCGCCGTCTCACCCTCGACGAGCTCTGCGCCGTCTTCACGCACGAGGTCGGCCACGGGAAGCGGCACCACGCGCTCTTCTACCTGCTGTACTCGGTGGCGTTCCTGATCCTCCTCGTGCCGATCGGGGAGTTCGCGGGGGCGCGGATCGCCGAGGCGACCGACGGGGCGCTCGCGGCGGACGTCGCCGCGGTGCTGGCGGTCTACCTCCCGGGGTTCGCCGTCTACTGGGTGTTCGCGTTCGGCGCGCTGTCGCGGCGGTTCGAACTCGAGGCGGACGTCTACGGGGTCGACGCCACCCAGGACGCGGGCCTCTTCATCCTCACGCTGGAGAAGGTGGCGCGGCTCGCGCGGATCGAGCGGAAGACGCGCGCCCCGCGGCACTTCAGCATCGCGGGGCGGACCGACTTCCTGCGCCGCGCCTACCTCGAGCGCGAGCCGGGGCTCCTCAGCGGGTTCAGGGAGCGGATCTCCTGGATCCGGCGGGGGATCGCGACCGGCGGCGCGGTCGTCCTGGTCGCGGCGGGCGCGTGGCTGTCGATCGACACCGCCCTCGGGGCCGGGCTGATCTTCCTGGAACGGGACCGGGACGAGAACGCCCGCCGGGCGCTGAAGGCGGTCGTCGCGCTCCGGCCGGACGACGCGCAGGCGCGGACGCTGCTCGGCGAGGTGGAGCTCTACTTCGGCACCCCGCCGCCGGTCGACGGCGGCGTCCACTGGCGCCACCTGCTCGAGCTCGAGCCGGACCTGACGGCGATCGACCGGGCGAAGATCCTCGACCACCTCCGCGCCGGCTGGGGGCGGGCGCTGGCCCGCGGACGGCTGATCGAGGCGAAGACGCTGGTGGTGCGCGCCCGGCGCCTGAACCGGGTCGAGGACGAGGTGTTCGACCCGGAGTACGAGCAGGCGCTCGATGGCATGCACGCGGTGACGGCGGCGCTCGGCGAGGGGCGGCCGGAGGAGATCCGCGCCCTGGTCGAGCGGGCGCCGCGGTGGCTCCGGCGGGCCGATCTGAGGCGCGCGCTCGACCACCTCCGGAGCCTCGCCGAGGGGGACGAGCGGCTCTGAGCCGGCCCCGGCCGGCGTCGCCGCAACGCGCTCGGGATCGAGGACTTGCGGACACCGCCGTGTGACCGCGCCCCCGGGATTTCGGTGGCCTCCGGGGTCTCGGAACCGGAGAATGGGCGGATCGATTCCGGGGTGCGGAGTCCCGTCCCATGACCGAGTCCGAAGGTCGCCTTCAGGACCTCCTTCTCGAAGACGAGATGAAGGGGTCTTACCTCGACTACGCGATGTCCGTCATCGTGAGTCGAGCCCTCCCCGACGTCCGGGACGGGCTGAAGCCGTCGCAGCGCCGCGTCCTCGTCGCGATGCACGACCTGAACCTCGGTCCGCGCTCGAAGTACCGCAAGTGCGCGAAGATCGCCGGCGACACGAGCGGCAACTACCACCCGCACGGCGAGGCCGTCGTCTACCCGACGCTCGTCCGTCTCGCCCAGCCGTTCGTGATGCGGTACCCGCTGGTGCAGGGGCAGGGGAACTTCGGCTCGGTCGACGGCGACCCGCCGGCGGCGATGCGGTACACCGAGGCCCGCATGACCGAGGCGTCCTCCGGCCTGATGGAGGACCTCGAGAAGAACACGGTCGACCGGATCCCGAACTACGACGAGGTCCGGACCGAGCCGGTCATCCTCCCGGGCGCGTTCCCGAACCTGCTGTGCAACGGCTCCAGCGGCATCGCGGTCGGGATGGCGACTTCGATCCCGCCGCACAACCTGAACGAGGTCTGCGACGGCATCCTGCGGGTCGTGCGCGACCCGGACGTCGAGATCGACGACCTGCTCGAGATCGTGAAGGGCCCGGACTTCCCGACCGGCGGCGTGATCTGCGGGCGGAAGGGGATCGTCGACGCGTACCGGAACGGTCGCGGCCACCTGACCGTTCGCGGCCGCGTCGCGTTCGAGGAGGACAAGCGCGGCAAGGTCTCGATCGTCATCACCGAGATCCCGTACCAGGTGAACAAGACCTCGCTGATCGAGCAGGTCGCCAACGCCGTGAAGGACGGGCGGATCACGTCGATCTCCGACATCCGCGACGAGAGCGACAAGGAGGGGATGCGCGTCGTCGTCGAAGTGAAGCGGGGCGAGGACGAGAACGTCACCGTCAATCAGCTCTACAAGTACAGCAAGCTCGAGGACACGTTCTCGATCATCAACATCGCGCTGGTCGACGGCCGCCCGCGGACGTTGAACCTGAAGCAGATGCTCGAGGCGTACGTCGGGCACCGCCGGGTCGTCATCCGGCGCCGGACGCGGTTCCTGCTCGACAAGGCCGAGCGCCGCCTCCACGTGGTCGAGGGGCTGAAGATCGCCGTCGACCACATCGACGAGGTGATCTCGATCATCCGGAACGCCGCCGACGTCGATCAGGCGCGCCTGCAGCTGATGGAGCGGTTCGAGCTGACGGAGATCCAGGCGAACGCGATCCTCCAGATGCAGCTCCAGCGGCTGACCGGCCTCGAGCGGCAGAAGCTGGAGGAGGAGATCCAGGAGCTGAAGGAGGAGATCGCCCGGCTGACCGCGATCCTCGACGACCCGAAGCTGGTCGACGCGATCATCGAGGAGGACCTCGAGAACCTGAAGAAGAAGTTCGGCGACGAGCGGCGCAGCGAGATCGGCCCGCCGGTCAACGCGCTCGAGGACGAGGACCTGATCCCCGACGAGACGATGGCCGTCTCGGTCAGCCACCAGGGGTACGTGAAGCGGATCAACCTCGACACGTACCGCCGGCAGGGGCGCGGCGGCGTCGGCATCACCGGCGGCGGCTCGAAGGACGAGGACTTCCTCGAGCGGCTGTACGTCGCGCAGACGCACGACTACATCCTCTGCTTCACCGACCGCGGCAAGGTGCACTGGCTGAAGGTGCACCAGATCCCCCAGCTCTCGCGCCAGTCGAAGGGGCGGTCGATCCGGAACCTCCTCGAGCTGCAGCAGGACGAGAAGGTGACGTCGATGATCCCCGTGCGCGACTTCTCGCGCGGGTACCTCTTCATGGTGACGCGACAGGGGACGGTGAAGCGGACCGCGCTGAACGCGTTCTCCCGGCCGAAGCGGACCGGCATCATCGCCTGCGGCCTCGCCGAGGGGGACGAGCTGGTCTCGGTCCAGGTCGTGTCGCAGGACGACGAGGTGATGCTCGGCACCGCCAAGGGGTCGGCGATCCGGTTCCCGGTCACCAAGGTCCGCGCGATGGGCCGGACGGCGCGCGGCGTCGCCGGCGTGAAGCTGCGCGAGGACGACCACGTCGCCGGCCTGATCGTCGTCGACCCGACCGCGATGGTGCTGACCGTCGGCGAGCGCGGCTACGGCAAGCGGACCGCGTTCGACGAGTACCGGGTCACGAACCGCGGCGGCATGGGGATCATCAACCTCAGGGTCGGCGAGAAGACCGGCGACGTCGTGGCGCTGAAGGCGGCGCGCGACGGCGAGGACCTGATGATGATGACCGAGAAGAGCATGGTCGTCCGCATCGCCGTCGACTCGATCTCGGTCATGGGCCGCAGCACGCAGGGCGTGAAGCTGATCTCCGTCCGCGAGGCCGACCGCCTGGTCTCCGTCGCCCGCGTCGTCCAGGACGACACCGAGGGCGAGGCGCCGCGCGCGGTCCAGGACGAACCGGCGCCGGAGGACGGCGGCGACGACGACGAGCCGGACGAGGACGGCGAGGACTGAGGCCGCTGCGCGCGGGGCGAGGAACGCGATTCGGAGACGTCTTCGCGTTCGCCACGGCGGGCGCCGGAGGAGGGACGAGCTCTCCGACCCGCTCACGTCC
>JAUIEL010000503.1 GCA_030428825.1 bacterium | reverse complement strand
CCTCGATCCTCCCCCACGCGGCGCGGAAGAGGTCGAGCGGCGGGAAGATCGCGCGGTCGATCGCCAGGAGCTCCGGGAAGAAGTCGTCGACGAGCCACCACCCCGCCGCCGCCGGGTCCCAGGTCAGCACGGCGACCGAGCGCCGCGCCACGCGGGCGAGCTCCGACAGACCGCGCGCCGGGTCGGGCCAGTGGTGCACCGTGAGGACCGCCATCGCGGAGTCGAACGCGCCGTCGCGGAACGGGAGGCGCTCCGCCGTCGCGCGCACGACCGGCGCCGTCGACCGGCGCTGCGCGATCATTCTCATGGACGGCTCGACGGCGACCGTCGGGAGGTCCGCCGGCTCGTACGACCCGGCGCCGGCGCCGACGTTCACGACCGGACCGTCGGCGAGGCACCTCCGAAGGCGGCGCGCGATCCGCGGGTCGGAGACGCGGCGCGGCGCGTACCCCGCGCCGATCGTGTCGTACAGCTCGGTCATGATGTCGCCGCCTCCGCGGTCGCGGTCCGCGGAGGGTACCCGCTCCGCCGGCGCGGCTACACTCGGACGATGCTCGCCGCCGCCGTCCTGCTGCTGACGTTCGCCGCGACCGACCCGCCGGCCGTCGAGGTCCGCGCGACCTCCCTGATCCTCGCTCCGGACGGCGACGCGCCGGCGCGGGCGGTCCTGGACGTCGCGGTCCCCGGCGGGGTCCGGGGCGGAACGGCGGCCCTGCGCGGAGAGGACGGCGCGGTCGGCGAGCCGATCCCGCTCGTCGGCGGCCGCGCGCTCGTCCCGGCGCCGCTGCCGGACGAGGGGACGCCCGGCGCGGTCACGCTCCGCGTCTTTCTCGACGACGGAAGGACGCTCGAGCGGGACGTCCAGTTCGACCGCCCCGAGGACGGCTGGACGATGTGGCTCGTCCCCGGGTTCCACTTCGACCCGGTCTGGTGGAACACGCAGGCGAACTACACCGAGACCGGCGCGCGCATGGACCCGCACGTCGGACCGGGGCTGCGGCTGATGGAGGAGCACCTCGCGCAGTCGGAGCGCGACCCGGACTACGTCTTCGCGGTGCACCAGCTCCCGTACGTGAAGACGTTCCTCGAGGCGCGGCCGGCGTGGCGCGACCGGCTCCGCGCCGCGATCGACGAGGGGCGGGCGGGGGTCGTCGGCGGGACGTACAACGAGCTGTCGTCGACGCTCGTCTCGCTCGAGGCGACGATCCGGAACGGCATCTACGGCACGCTCTTCCAGCGGGACGTCCTGCGCGGACGGTCGCGCGCGTTCTGGCAGTGCGACGTCTTCGGACACGACCCGTCGTTCCCCGGCGTGATGGCGCAGCTCGGCCTCCGGAACGGCGCGTTCGCGCGCGGGCCGTTCCACCAGTGGGGCATCGACCGGGAGGAGGTCCACTTCCCGAGCGAGTTCCATTGGGCGGGCCCCGGCGGGCCGGCGGTCGTCGCGCACCACATGACCGGCCACTACGGCGTCGGGTACGAGCGGCTGGCGCCGGGGCGGAACCGGACCGACGGCGACGCGCGGGCGAACGAGCGGGTCCTCGCCGACCTGTTCGAGGACCTGAAGCGGCCGGCCGCGACGCGGAACGTGATGCTCCCGATGCACATGGACTTCGTCCGGCCGCTCGAGGACCTCGGCGAGATCGTCCGGGCGTGGAACGCGCGGTTCGCGTCGCCGACGCTGCGGATCGATACGTCGGACGGGTTCTTCGCGGCGGTCGACCGCGGGCTGGCCGAGAGCGGCCGCGTGCTGCCGCTCATCACCCGCGACATGAACCCGATCTACACCGGGTGCGCGGTCTCGTTCGCCGACCTGAAGACCGCGAACCGCGAGGCGGAGTCGGCGGTCCGCGACGCCGAGCTCTGGGCGACGTGCGCGTGGCTCGAGGGGGCGCCGTTCCCGTGGGCGGCGATCGACCGGGCGTGGCGGCAGCTCCTGTTCAACGCGCACCACGACGGCGTCACCGGGTCGATGTCGGACGAGGTGTACCTCGACGTGATGGCCGGCTACCGCGACGCGGTCGAGATCGCGCGCGAGGTCGAGGCGCGGGCGCTCCGGTACCTCGGCCGGCGGATCACGGTCGACGAGGGGGACGGGACGCCGATCGCGTGGAACCCGCTCGCGCGCCCCGTGCCCGCGACCGGGCCGTTCGCCGGCGAGATCCCCGCGGTCGGGTGGTGCCGGCCGAGGGCGCAACCGACGGACTCGCGGACGGTCGACGGGACGACGCTCGAGAACGAGCACCTCCGGGTGGCGCTCGACCTCGACCGGGGCGGCGCGATCGCGAGCCTCGTCGACAAGGCGTCGGGGCGCGAGCTGCTGCGCGGGCCGGGGAACGCGCTGGTGCTGCTCGACGAGTACCCGGTCCTGCCGGGGCACGGCGAGGGGCCTTGGCATCTCGCGCCGACCGGGGCGTCGCGAGCCGCGGCGGACACCGCGGCGCGGGTCGTCCGGTCCGACCGCTGGTCGATCACGGTCGAGGCGCGGGACGAGGTGTTCACCAAGCGGCAGACGACGACGCTCCTTCCGGGCGAGCGGATGCTCCGGGTCGAGACCGAGGTCGTCGACTGGAAGGGACGGAACGAGCTGCTGCGCGTGACGTTCCCGTTCGACGTGCCGGGCGCGCGGCCGGTGCACGAGACGGCCGGGGCGGCGATCGGGCGGCCGTTCGCGCGCGACGTCGACACCGCCGTCGACCCGTGGACCCTCGACCAGGCGTGCCACCGGTGGGTCGACCTGTCGTCGACCCTCGTGGTCGGCGCGGACGACGGCGGGGCGCGGGTGGCGGTCGGGGTGGCGGACGTCGTGCTGCCGGAGGGGGCGAGCGAGCAAGAGCGGGAGGGCGCGAACGAGCTGGTCTCCCGGCTGGGCCGATCCGGGGTGACGAGCACGCTGCGCGAGGCGGGGACGCGCCCGTACGGCGACCTCGCCTACGACTCGAACGTCCCGGACCTGCGGATCATGATGCTCCGCGACGCGGCGGACCTTCCCGACGTCCTGGACGGCGCGGAGATCACGACGGTCGCGTTCCCGATCGGGGAGCCGCCCGAGTCGATCTTCGCGCTTCTCGTCCGCTTCGACGAGGACGAACACACGCTCCTCCTCCCGCGCCACTGGCTCGCCCTCCGGGGCGCCCCGGCCCCGGACCACGGCGTCGCCGTCGTGAACGAAGGTTCCGTGAGCGTCCACGTCGCGCCGGACGGGACGGTCGGGCTGAACCTCCTCCGGAGCTGTCCGAGCTGGCCGTCGGGGCTCTGGATCGACGGGCCGGCGCGGCGCCACCCGGACGGGACTCCGCTCGGCGCGATGCACGGGACGCACACGTTCCGCTACGCGGTCCTCCCCCACGACGGCGACTGGCGGGGGGCGGGACTGGCGCACGCGGCGATGCGGCTGCACCACGACCCGGCGGTGACGCTCGAGTCCGCGCACGAGGGGGACCTGCCGGCGCGCGGGTCGTTCCTCGAGGTCGATCGGGACGACGTCGAGCTGCTGGCGCTCAAGCCGGCCGGGTTCCCGTACGCGCGCTGGCGAACGCCGCCGACGGACGATCCGTCGGGGGTGCGGAGAGTCGCGGTGCGGGTCCGTTCCACGGACCGGCGCGCCGGCATGGTGATGCTGTCGACGCCGTACGACGTCCGCCGAACGACCTTCTCCTCTCCGCTCGAGGAGTTCGTGAGCACGCACGACGTGATCGTGACCATGAGGAGGCCGGGCGGAGCCTCGCTGTTCGTGGGAACGGCCGCGTCCCAGACCGTGCTCGAGCTCGAAGGCCGCCCGCCCGACCTCGACGCGCCGAGCCTCGACCCGGTCGCGGACGATCCGGCGGAGAGCGCGTACTGGCTGGAGAATCTCGGCGAGGGGGTGACCGGGAACGGAATCCTCGCGGTCGTCCCGGACGCGCGGGCGATCCCGCTCGCCGGCGCGACGACGGTCGGGGTCTCGATCGTCTGGAACGGCACCGACGCGGGGGCCGACGTCCCGCTCCGCGTCGAGGGCCCGCGGACGTGCGAGGTGACCATCGCGCCGGAGCGGCTGCGGCTCGGGCCGGGCGAGGTCGGGCGCGCGACGCTGACGCTCGTCCCGCGGGAGGGGATCGCGCGCGGCACGCCCTCCGCGGTCCGCGTCGTCGCCGGGAAGGCGGGGGCGCGGACCTGGGACGTCGAGGGGACGGTCTGGGTCGGGATCGACCCGGAGCTCGCCGACGTTCCGCCGGTGTCGATCGACGCGGGACCGGCGATCGTCGGACCGGGCGGGACGATCCGGGCGACGGTCCGGAACGTGACCGACGGTCCTCTGACAGGGACCCTGACCTGGCTCGGGCCACGGACCTCGTGGGACGTCACCGGGCGGCGCTGGCGGACGCGGGCGACGCTCGAGGCCGGCGAAACGCGGACGTTCGAGGTGCCGGTCGCGCGCGGGGTCGACACGTTCGTCCTCCCGAAGTGGCACGGCGGGGGCCGCGTCGTGTACGGCCCGCCGGTCCGCGTGGTCGAAGACCCGCGGACGGTGCAGCTCGGGTTCGCGACCGACCGCGTGCGGCTGGCGACGACCGAGGCGCGCGAGGTCCCGGTCCGGGTGACGGCGCTCGAACGGCTCGACGGAGACGTCTCGCTCGGGGCGCCGGCCGGCTTCGAGGTCTCCCGCGGTCGGCCGAACGCCGACCGGTCGACCGTCTCGTTCGACGTCCGCGCGGCGCCGGGGATCGGACGCGGCACGCTCACCGCGCGCGGCCCGGGCGGCGCGCTGGCGCGGATCCCGTTCTCCGTCGCGCCCAGGATCGTCGCGCGCCCCGGGGCGACGGACGTCGCGGTCGACGGCACACTCGACGAGTGGGAGGACTCCGAGTTCGTCGCCGCCGCCGGCCCGCTCGGCGCCGCGCGCGCCGCGGTCCGCTGGGCGGAGTCCGGCCTCGCGCTCGCGTTCGAGGTCGAGGACGATCGGTTCGCGCAGCCCGAGACCGGCTCGACGATCTGGAAGGGGGACTCGGTGCAGTGGGCGCTCTCGATCACGCCGGCGGAGAGCGCGGGGTACGCCGGGACCGACCTCGAGTTCGGCGCCGCGCGGACGCCGGCCGGCGACCGGGTCTGGTGCTGGTACGGCGGCGAGCGCGGGACGACCGGCCTCCTCGACGAGGCGCCGGTCGCCGTTCGGTTCCGTCCGGGCGCGCTGACGTACGAGACGTTCCTCCCCCGCGCCGCGCTCCCCGGGCTCGCCCTCCGCGACGGCGCCGTCCTCGGCTTCTCGTGGATCGCCAACGACGACGACGGCGAGGGGTACCGGGGCGCCACCGAGT
>JAUIEL010000502.1 GCA_030428825.1 bacterium | reverse complement strand
CGCTCCGGGGACTCGCGGCCGACGCCGCGGGCGTGCCGGAGGCGGGGCTCCTCCCGCGCGACGCGGCCGGGCACCTCCGGGCCGCGGGCGTCGACGACGCGACCGTCGACCGCGTGCGGCGGTTCCTCGACGAGGTCGACGGGCTCCGGTACGGCGGCGGGGTCTCCGCGGCCGGGGAGGACGCCGACGCGCTCGTGAGGGAGGTCCTCGCCGCCCTCCGCAAGAAGGGAGCCGTCTCGTGACGACCGGTCTGCTCGTCCTCGTCTCGTTCCTCTCCGTCCTCCCGCTCCCCGATGCGCGGCGGACGTTCGAGGAGGCGAACCGCCGGTTCACCGAGGCCGCGAGCGCCGACGAGTTCC
This sequence comes from bacterium, assembly GCA_030428825.1. Classification (GTDB taxonomy): domain Bacteria; phylum Planctomycetota; class B15-G4; order B15-G4; family JADJEK01; genus JAUIEL01. The sequence goes on along the minus strand of JAUIEL010000502.1, from coordinate 4,959 downwards.
TCGCGGTGGCGGCGACGTACCAGTCGATCCTCGACGGCGGCGTCCGCTCCGGCGTGGTGCTGTTCAACCAGGGGAACGCGTACTTCCGCGCCGGAGAGTACGGCCGGGCGATCGCGGCGTACCGCCAGGCCGAGCGGTTCCGGCCGCGCGACCCGCTCCTCGAGAGCAACCTCGACCTCGCGCGCACGCGCCTCGGCGTGACGGCGCCGCCGCGGCGGCTCGTCGACCACGTGCTGTTCTGGCGGCGGTGGCTCTCGGTCTCGGAGACGGCGCACCTGCTGATCGGGCTGTCGCTGCTCGCGTTCGCGGGCGGCGTCCTCGGGCTGTTCCTCGGCCGCGGCTTCCGGATCGCGGCCCGCGTGGCGGTCGGCGGAGCGGTCCTCTGCGGCCTCGCGTACGTCGCCGACCGCTGGGAGTTCGACCGGACCGAACACGGGGTGGTCGTCGCGGGCGAGGCGGTCGCCCGGATGGGGAACGCCGAGAGCTTCGCGCCGGCGTTCACCGAGCCGCTCCGGGCCGGGAGCGAGTTCACCGTCCTCGAGCGGGCCGGCGACTGGGTCCGGGTCGAGCTCGGCGGCGGCCTCGACGGCTGGCTCGCCGCCGAGGATGTCGTGACCTACTGACCGTCGCGCGCGGGGGCGACCAGCACGTCGACGGAGACGACGCCGAACGACTCCTCCGGTTCGGCGACCCGCAGCCGCCGTCCGCGCGTCACCCGTCCCGTCAGCGCGTTCTCGATCAGCGGCGGGACGCCGGTCGGCGCGCCCTCGGACGCGGAGCGGAGCGTCGTCGCCTGCGCCAGCGGGTGGAAGTTCGCCGGCTCGCGCGTCGCGATCACGAGGAATCGATCGCGCATCGGCCGTCCGAGGTCGAGCCCCTTCTGGACGCCGAGGATGGTGTAGACCGGCCGCGTCTCGCGCGGCCCGACGACGAAGTCGATCCCCTCCGGCGGCCAGATCACCGTGATCTCGCGCGCCTCCGTGGCCGAGAGGACGGTGACGTGCACCGGGTGCTCGGTCGGGTTCGAGACGTCGAGCCGCGCCAGCGGCGCCCCCTCGACGTCGGGGTCGAGCGTCGCCACGAAGTCGTTCGACGTCGCGCCGCGGCGCGCGCCGCTCCCGAACGCGCGGACCGCGGCGTCCGACATGCGCGTCCCCCAGGCGGCCCGGCGGCCGTCGCCGACGTCCATCCCCTCGAGGTCGCTCGCGGTGAGCGGCACGAACCGCGACTCGAGCGACAGGGGGCCGGCGACGCCGGCGAGCGCCATCACCTCGAGGTAGCGGCGCTCCTTCCGGAGCGGTTCGGCGACGGCGTCGGCGGCGTGCTCGAGCCAGTCCTCGCGGGGGGCGCTCTCGGTCGGCCCGGGCCAGATCCGCACGCCGTCGACGTCCCGGAACACCACGGTCGCCGGCGCGCCCGGTCGCGCGTCGGGCGGCTCGACCTCGAGGCGGTGGACGAGCGCTCGGTCGGAGTCGACGAGACGGACGTCGTCCCGTTCCGCCATCCGCGCGGCGAGCGCGGGGTGCGGCACCCGGAGCGCCAGCGGCTCGCGTCCGGCCGGGCGTTCGACCTCGACGGCGACCATCGCGAGGTCGGCCGCCGCCGTCGGCGCGCTCCCTTTCCACGTGGCGACGGCGGAGACGTCGCGCAGGTCGATCACCTCGGCCCGTCCGACCTCCTCCCCGCGGAGGTCCGTCACGCGGAGCAGAGACCCGCGCCGGAGACCGTGCAGCCGGCCGGCGGCGACGGCGAGCTCCCGTCCGCGCGCGGTCAGCTCGAAGCCTCGCGGGCGCGCCTCGAAGCGGGCGCCGAGGAACTCCCGGTCGATGCTCCCCTCGCGCTGGACCGACTGGCCGTCGAGGCGGGTCGAGATCCAGCGGCCGACGGTGTCGACGATCTGCCGGTACGTCTCGCCGCGCTCGACCTGGCGCAGGCGCCACGAGAGGAACAGGGTCAGCGCGCCGTACGACGTCCCCTCCTGGTCGTCGAGCGTCCACTCCGCCGCGGTCTGGTGCGGCCCGCAGGCGGAGACGTGCACGTATCGGCTCGGGTCGGCGCGCGGGCCGCCGTCGTCGTGGAACGGGACGTCCGCGGGCCAGAACGGCTCGACCAGCGAGAAGTCGTGCTCGACCCGCCCGGCGGGGCCGGAGCGGACGCGGACGGGGCCGGCCCCGCGGGCCATGCCGCCCGAATGGCACGAGTCGGTCACGAGCGTGACTCGACCCGTCCTCCGCGTGAGCGCGAGCAGGAGCGACGCGAGCTCGTCGTCCGACAGGTCGTACTCCCCCTCGCGCCCCCCGGTCCGGCTGTCGTACGCGAGGAGCGTCGAGTCGCTGCCGTCCCGCTCGGCCCCCGCCACGCCCGATCGATCGGGGACGCGCGAGCCGTGCCCGCAGTACCAGAAGACCGCCTCGGTCTCCGGACCGGCGCGGAGGATCAGCCACTCGTGGAACGCGCGCACGATGTTCCGGTGGGTCGCCTCCGCGTCCCGCAGCACGAGCACGTCCTCGGGGTCGAACCCGAACGAGTCGACGAGCAGCCCGCGGACGAGGTCGACGTCGTTCTTCGCGCCCGGGAGGTCGGTCCAGGTCGGGTGGACCTCGTCCGGGTAGTCGCTGACCGAGACGATCAACGCGACCTTCGCCGGGGTCGGCCGGTCGGTCGCGAACGACCTCTCGTCGGCCGTCGCGTCCGCCGCGGCGAGGAGGGGGAGGAGGAGGGCGAGCGCCGGGAGGTGCGGTCGGAGGGCCACGGTTCGCTCCGGGATCGAGTGGGGGCGGTGCGCTCCGGGGAGGGGAGGCGCGGCGGCGGGAGCAGCCGCTTTTCCGATCGTCCCGCGCGCCGATTCCATCATAGTGGTCGATTCGGGCTTCGGTCCGCGGCCGGACCGCCCTCCTCGTCCGTCGAGCGGGGCGGTCCTCGGAGTCCCGCGAGCCGATCCGCGCCTTCGCCCCCGAGGAACCCGGAGCGATCCCATGGACGAGACCCGAGTCGATCCGCTCCTCGGCGCGCGGCGCGAGGTCGGCGCGCTCGAGACGCTCGCCGCGGAGTACGTCCGGAACCGGCTGGCCGGGGAGACCGTCGACGTCGCGCGGTACCTCGACCGGCTCGTCGACGACGGCCAACGGACCCGGTTCCTCGAGCTCGTCGACGGCGCGGAGACGGTCGACGGACTCCTCCCCCGACAGATCCGCGAGGGGACGGTGCTGGCGGGCCGGTACCGCATCCGCCGGCCCCTCGGCGCCGGCGGCATGGGGAAGGTGTTCGTGGCGTGGGACGAGACGCTGAAGCGGGAGGTCGCGGTCAAGGTCCTCGCGCTGTTCGACACCGACTCGGTCGACGCGGGGTCGCTCTTCCGGCGCGAGTCGGAGCTGCTCGCCTCGCTGCAGCACCCGGGGATCGTGGCGATCCACGAGACGGGGAGCGAGGGGGACGTCCCGTACCTGGTCATGGACCTCGTCGTCGGCCGGGCGCTCGGGGACGTGATCGGCCGGCTCGCCGCCGCGGCGGGGGACGGCGCCCCGCCGCGGGACGGAGCGGCGTGGCGGGACGCCATCGGTCACGACATGCCGGACGGCGGCCGCGACCTCATCGGCGACGACGGCTACTGCCGGGTGGCGGCGCGGATCGCGAGCGAGCTGGCCCGGACGATCGAGGCGGCGCACGGGCGGGGGGTGGTCCACCGCGACCTGAAGCCGGGCAACGTCCTGCTGCGCGGCGACGGGACGCCGATCGTGCTCGACTTCGGGCTCGCCGGTCGGTTCGGCGGCGCGGCGGGAGAGCTGACGCGCGGGCTGTTCGGCAGCGCCGCCTACGTCGCGCCCGAGCAGGCGCGGGCGCACGAGATCGGCAGCGACCCGACGACGGACCTCTACCAGCTCGGACTGATCCTGTACGAGATGCTGACGCTCCGGCGGGCGTTCCCGGGGAACGACGTCTCGTCGGTCCTCGGCGACATCGGCGCGGGGAGGTTCGAGCGCCCGCGCCGGTGGAACCGGTCGATCCCCGTCGCGCTCGAGGCGATCGTGCTGAAGGCGATGGAGCTCGATCCGAGCCGGCGGTACGCCTCGGCGACGGCGATGCGAGAGGACCTCGAGCGGTTCCTCCGGGGCGAGGTGGCGCCGCGCGCGATGGGTGGGGGGCGGATCGCGATGGCGTGGCGCGACGGTCGGTACTTCGCGCGCCGGCACCGGAACGGGCTGCGGGTGGCGGCGTCGCTGGTCGTCGGAGCGGCGGTGACGTGGGGGCTTCTCCCGCCGGAGCGGGTCGAGACGGAGGGGGTCTTCGAGGCCCGTCCGTTCACGTACGACCAGGAGTCGCGGGAGACGTCGTTCGGGGCCGCGTCGGTACGTCCCGGTCAGGTGATCGGGGTCGAGCTCGTGCTCCCCGCGTCGCGGTACGTGTACACCTACGGACTCTCCGGGCGCGAGGAGTCGCCGTACGAGTTCATCCACGTCCTGCGCCCGGCGGCGCTCTCGTCGAATCCGGCGGAGGGGGCGCCGTTCCTCACGCCGTCGGACTGGAGGGCCGCCGAGCGGGAGGCGAAGAACGCCTCGGTCCTCCCGGCGGGGAGGACCGAGATCTTCTGCTCGGAGGCCGAGCAGGAGAACGACTACGAGTCGATCGTGGTGTTCGTCCTCGAGCGGCCTCATCCGGGACTCGAGTCCTGGATGCAGCAGATCGAGGAGGAGCGGCGGCGGTCGAAGGAGCCGGTCTCGTTCGAGCGCGCGCGGCGGATCCTGGCCGAGGCGGACGTCGACGCCGTCTTCCGTTCGGGGCCCGTGACCCGGGGGAAGCCGGTCTGGGTCGACTACGACGAGAACGAGCGGAAGGCGCTCGTGAACGAGCTGCGGCGGAGCGCCCGTCGCATCGAGTTCGAGTACCCGTTCGACGAGATCGAGAGCAAGCGGTTCGTGCGTTTCCCGGTGAGGAAGGAGGAGAGTCCGATGAGCCCGATCG
>JAUIEL010000501.1 GCA_030428825.1 bacterium | reverse complement strand
GACCGGCGCGCCGGCGTCGCCCCGGGCCGCGCGCTCCGCCACCCGCCGCTCCGCCGCCGCCGTGACGCGCGTTCGCAAATCGGTCATCACCGGCGTATTCTTGGCCCCATGCGTCGCAGAGTCACGCTTCTCGTCGCGGCGATCGGGTCGGCCCTCCTCGCCGGCGGCTGCTCGAAGGCGCCGCCGCCGAAGGCGAAGCACCTCGTCCTGATCACCGTCGACACCCTCCGGACCGACCGGCTCGGCAGCTACGGCGGCACGAGCGGCTGCTCGCCGTTCCTCGACGCGCTCGCCGAGCGCGGGGTCCGGTTCGCGAACGCCTACTGCCAGCGTTCGATGACCCTCCCGTCGATGACGACCTGGTTCACCTCGCGGTACGTCGCCGAACACGGCGTGAACGACAACAAGAAGCGGGTGCCGGAGGAGGAGCACCTCCTCGCCGAGCGCCTCGCGGAGGCCGGGTTCGCCACCCGCTGCTACAACGCGACGCCCGTCCTCGAGCCGGAGAGCGGGATCGCGCAGGGGTTCGCGCCCGGCGACTACCGGATGTTCCCCGACGAGGCGGAGATGACCCGCGGCGCGGCGCGCTACATCGAACGCCGGTTCGGGCGCGACGACCGGCGCGACTTCCTGTGGCTCCACTACATGAACCCGCACAAGCCGTACGACCCGCCGGGGCGGTACAAGACGATGTTCGTCGAGGGCGGGCGGGAGGTCGACGTCGACCCGGCGCGGCTCGACCGGATCTACGTCGAGAAGACCGTGCTCACCGAGGCGGAGCGGCGGGACGTCGAGGGGGCGTACGACGGGACCGTCGCGTTCGTCAACGACATGGTGGCGGCCGTCGTCGACGCGCTCGAGCAGCGCGGGCTCCTGGAGGAGACGCTCCTCGTCTTCTCGGCCGACCACGGCGAGGACCTCTACAGCCACAACGCCTACTTCTGGCACGCCAACTCGCCGTACCGATCGTCGACGCACGTCCCGCTCCTGTTCGTCCAGCCGGGGACGATCCCGGCCGGACGGGTCGAGGACGGGCTCGTCGAGACGACCGACTTCCTGCCGACCGTGCTGACGTGGCTCGGCGTCGGCGGCGCCGACGACGGCGACCCGGCGCTAAGGCCGCGGGGGCACGACCTGACCGGCGTGCTCCTCGGCGAGACCGCCCCGCGACGCGACACGGCGCTCAGCGAGCTCGACGTCGTGAACCCGCTCTCGGAGTGCGGGGACGAGGGGGCGATCTGGGCGATCCGGAACCGGCGCTGGTCGTTCGTCTGGAACGACCGGCGGATCTTCCCCGACAACCCGCCGAGCGAGGGGTTCTACCCGATCGCCGCGCAGGAGCTGTACGACCTCGAGATGGACCCGGACGAGCAGCTGAACGTCGTCGCCGACCACCCGGACGTCGCCGACCGGATGTACGGGGCGCTCCTCGCGCGGACGTCGACGCTGACGTTCCGGACGCTGGCGGACGAGACCGACGACGCCCGGATGAAGAAGCTCGCCGAGCTCGGGTACGTGCTGGACGACCAGTCGTCGCGGCCGACCTACGCCCCGCCGGCGAGCGACGCCGACCCGTGCGAGGGACGCGAGTGACGCGACCGGTCCTCGTCCCGGCGATCGGCGCCACGCTCGCCGTCCTCGCGTTCGCGACGTCGCTCCTCGACCTCGGCGCGGCGCGCGCGGTCGTCCTGCTCGCGGCCGTCGCCGTCCTCCCCGGCCTCGCGGTGCTCCTCCCGCTCCGCGTCGCGCGCCTCGGACCCGTGACGACCGCGGCGCTGGCGCTCGCGCTCTCCCCGTTCGTCCTCGGCACCCTCGCGACCCTCCTCCTGTACGCGGCGTTCGACGTGGCGACCGCGGCGCGCGTCTCCCTCTTCCTCGTCGCGCTCGGCCTCGGCGCCGAGGCGTGGCGGCGCGCGAAGGAGGCGGGGGCCGGCGAGCGCCCCGCCGGGGAGGTCGCGGTCGGCGATCGGCCTCCGCCCCTCGGCGCGGCGGCGGTCGTCCTCGCGCTCCTGCTGACGATCGGGACGCTCTGGCCGGTGACGCAGAGCAACCGGGTGCGGGCGTCGATCCACGGGATGCTCCACTCGTCGATCCTCTATTCCATCGTCGACCGCGGCGTCCCGCCCGAGAACCCGTTCTTCGCCGGCGAGCCGCTCCGGTACTACTGGACGTTCCACGCCGGCGCGGCGGCGGCGGCGGACCTCGCCGACCGCGACCCGACCGTCGTCTTCGCGGCCGGGAACGCGGCCGCGCTCCTCGCGTTCCTCCTCCTCCTCGGGAGACTCGGCGCCGACCTGTTCGGGACGCGGCTCGCGGGCGCGCTCGCCGTCCCGCTCGGGTTCCTCTCGCTGAACCCGCTCGGCGCGCTCCTCCTCCGGACGCGGACGCCGTTGAAGACGCTCGACGAGATCGCGGCCGGCGAGGACCCGGTGAACTGGCTCACCGCGATCTCGCTCGGCGACGAGCGGCTGACCGCGACGTTCACGAAGTTCATGAACGTCTCGTCGTTCCCGCAGTCGTTCGCGCTGCTGGTCGCGGTCTGGCTCCTCGCGCGGCGGATCGTCGACCGTCCGACGGTCCCGCTCGCGGCGCTCCTCGCGCTGGTCGTCGGCGCCTGCATCGCACTCTCCCCGATCACCGGCGCGGTCGGCGGCCTGGCGCTCGGCGCGGCCGGCGCGACGCTCCTCCTCCGTCGCGCCGATCGCCCCGGCGCGACTTGGGCGTGCGGCGCGCTCCTCGCCGGCCTCGTCGTCGCGGCGCCGCTGGTCGCGATCGGGAGCGGGAACGCCGGCGACACGTCGGCCGAGCCGCCGCTCCGCCTCGAGGACGACGGGACGCGCTACGCGGAGAAGGCGGAGGACGTCGCGTTCACGCTCGGGCCGATCCTCCTGCTGGCGCTCCCCGGTCTCTGGATCGCCCGGCGACGCGGAGCGGGCGCGCGGCTGCTGGTCGGCTCGCTCCCGGTCCTCCTGGCGTGCGCGCTCGCGCTCGCGTTCCCGGTGAAGAGCGAATACAAGATGGTCCGGATGGCCGCCCCGTTGCTCGGCGTCTTCGCGGCGGGCGGCGTGGCGGCGCTCGCGCGGCGCGGGACGCTCCCGCTCGGCCTCGGCGCCGCGGCCGCGTTCGCGCTGGTCGTCCCGACCAACGCCCTGGCGTGGAACGTCTACCGCCGGCACGCGGAGGCGACGCTCCCGATGTCCGCCGACGGCACTCGGATCGTCGTCGACCCCGCGGCGTATCCGCTGGCCGGGATGTACGAGTGGATCCGGACGAACACGCCGGACGACGCGGTGATCGTCGCGAACCCGTGGCGCCGCATGCTCGGCAAGCACTTCGCCGGCCCCCACCACGGCGAGGAGATCCCGGTCCTCGCCCGGCGGCCGGTCTTCACCGACACCCTCTATTACATGACCGATTACGAGCCGGACCAGCCGGCCCGGAACGGGCTCCTTCAACGCCTCTACGGGGGCGCGCGTCTCACCCCCGACGACGAACGCGCGCTCGCGATGCTCCGGCGGCCGATCTACCTCCTGCTCCGGAGCGGCGACCCGGGGTTCACGAAGGCGGCGCTCGGCGTCGCGCAGGACCGCCGCTGGGAGCGGGTCCATCAGGCCGGAGAGGGCGTGCTGTACCGGAGGACGAGATGACGCGGACGATCGGGGCCCGGGCCGCTCTGGTGCTCCTCGCCGTCGCCGCCGCGTCGTGCTCGCGCCGCCCCGAGCCGGACGGGCCGTGGCGCTCGGTCCTCCTCGTGACCGTCGACACCCTCCGCGCCGACCGCCTCGGCGCGTACGGCCACGACCGCGACACGTCGCCCGCCCTCGACGCCCTCGCCGCCCGCGGGGCCCGGTTCGACCGCGCGCTCGTCCCGACCCCGCGGACGACCCAGTCGCTCGCCTCCCTCCTGACCGGTCGGGACCCGCTCCGACACGGCGTCCGCCTGCTCTCGCAGTCGCTCGACGACGCCAGCGAGACGGTCGCCGAGCGGTTCCGGGACGCCGGGTACCGGACCGGGGCGTTCGTCGTCGTCCCGTTCTTCACGCCGGCCCTCGGCCCGCAGGGGCTCGACCAGGGGTTCGAGTCGTTCGACACGTTCGACGACCGGCGCGGGTTCGCGCGGGACGCCCGGGCGGAGGAGGTCGCCGACGCCGCGATCCGCTGGATCGACGAGCGGGGGGACGAACCGTGGTTCCTCTGGGTCCACCTCCGCGACCCACACGCCCCGTACTGGAACCACCCGGGCGACGCGGCCGAGGGATGCGGCCTCGCCGACGCCCTCACCCCGGACTACTCCGGCCCGTGGAACGCGTACTTCCACTACTGGGCGGTCCGGCCGAACGGACGTCCCGCCGGCGGCGCCCTGACGAAGGCGCACCAGGACCGGAAGGGGCGCCTGAAGTTCGGGCACGACCGCCTGTCGGACGCGGACGTCGAGCGGGCGATCGCGCTGTACGACGGCGAGATCCGGTACACCGACCACCACTTCGGCCGGATGCTCGCCGCGCTCGAGACGCGGGGCCGCGCGGACGACACGGTCGTCGTCCTGACCGCCGACCACGGCGAGTCGCTCGGCGAGCACGACTTCTGGTTCGACCACGGCGAGTTCCTGTACGACCCGTCGCTCCGGGTGCCGCTCGTCGTCCACGCCCCGACGAAGGCTCCGACCGTGGTCGAGGGGCAGGTCGGCACGATCGACGTCGCCCCGACGCTGCTCGACCTGTTCGGCCTCGCCCCGTTCGCGTCCGCCGACGGCCGGAGCTTCGCCGCCGCCCTCGACGGCGCGCCGTTCCCCGGCCGCAGCCTGTTCGCCGAGTCGGGCGAGCCGCTGATGGCCGAACACAACCCCCGCTTCGCCCCCGCCGACGGCGCCGCGTTCGTCCCCCCCTCCGACCCGAACGACCGCCTCCGCGCCGCCGCCCTGACCGACCGCCGCAAGCTGATCCTCGACCCCCGCGCCGCGCCCGGGAGCGAGTGGGAGCTCTACGCGATCGCCGACGACCCACGCGAGCTCGCCGACCTCGCGACCGACCCCGCCTCCCTCGAGCCTCTCGCGCGCCCGCGCGCCATGCTGGAGAAGATCGCCGCCGAGGACACCACCCTCGGCCCGACCGACCTCACCGACGAGGCCCTGAAGCGCCTCCACGAGCAGGGATATCTCCTCGGGAAGAAGTGATCGCAAAGCGCGGAGCCGCTGTCCCAGCCGCTGCGCGCGGGGCGAGCAGCCGCTGCGCGCGGGGCGAGGAACGCGTTCGGGAACGTCTGCGCGTTCGCCACGGCGGCGGCCGGAGGAGGGACGAGCTCTCCGACCCGCTCACGTCC